>CBFGJR010000076.1:0-18126 GCA_965649145.1 Caldifarciminota bacterium
ATTCTTTAAAGAAAAGAATTATGTTTTTATTCCGGAAATTCATACGCCTTTAAGTTTTTGTGATAAATTCATAAAGCCTGTTTTAAAAAAGGAGGCAATTTCTGATCCCAAAGGTTTTTTATTCTTCCATTTTGAGTTGAAAAAGGATAAAAGGTTAATAAAAGTTTTTTATAAAAAAGAGGAAATAACAGGGTTTGAAAGTTTTTCAAGGAAATTGTTTGATACATATAGATTAATAAGAAATTATTATCCTTATGGTAAATTTTCTGAAATAATTAAAAGGAAAGATATTAACGATTTCTTGTCAAAATATCCTTTACTTTTTGAAAAAATTGAATGTGTTTTTAATTTTTTTGATAAATTTGAATCCTTTCTTGAAAAAGAAAATCTTTTGATTGAATCATTTATATTAAAAGAGGCAGTAAATAATTTGAGTAACTTTAAATTTGATTACATTTTAATTGATTCTTTTCTTGATTTCACAGAGATTGAAAAAGAATTTTTCAATAAGATCATAGATGTTTCAGAAAATGTTTTTGCAAGTATTGAGGATTATAAGGATGAAAAAGTAAAGATTATTCTGGAGAGGACATTCACATTTTATAAAGAAAAGGGTTTTGAAATTTCAGAAATTAAAGAAGGCGAAAGAAGAAAAAAGCATATAAGATTTTTAAAATTTCCATCTCAGGATGAAGAAATAGAAGGGATTTGCAAAAAAATAATTTATGAAAAAGTAAAAAATGGTAAGAATTTTTCTGATTTTATAATATCTTTTCCAAATTTGAAAAGATATGCAAATCAAATTGAAAGAACATTTTATATTTATGGTCTACCTTATTATATCAGTTTAAAAGAAAGTTTAAATAGTTTTCCTGAAACAAAACCTATTTTTTCTTTAATTGATGTTTATATAAGGGATTTTTCTTACAGTTCCTTTATAAATTTTATCACTTCCCCTTTACTTTTAAAAATAGATCATAAATTTAAAGAGATAATTCCAAAATATGCAAGAATTGCAAATATTCTCACTCAAAGGAAATACTGGGAAAACTTAATAGAAGTTATTCTTGAGTTAAAAGATGAAAGAAGCTATGGAAAAGAGATAAAAGAGGAAGAACTTGAAATTGTTAAAAAAAATATTGAATGGATATTTAAAGTTTTTAAAGATATAAATTTAGAAGAAAAAAGAAAAGTTAAGGAATGGGCTTCATTTATTAAGGAAATACTTAAAGAATTTGGCTATTTTGAAGAATTAAACAATATAAAAGTTTTGATTTTAAATAAATTGAATGAACTTTCAGAATTTAAACAAGAAATTACAATTTATGAATTTAAGAATTTACTTTATAAGTTTTTTGAAGATGAGGAAATTGAAACCGGGTTGAAGGAAAAAGGAGGGGTAAAGATAATAGGGCTTTTTGAATTAACAGGAATTGAAAATGAGATTCTTTTCTTTGGCGGGGTAAATGATGGTGATTTCCCGAAAATTTCAGAGTCTGATATACTTTTGCCGGATAGATTGAAAAGAGTCTTAAATATCCCTGATAGGAAAGAGATAATAATAAGGGATAGGTTAAATTTTGAAAAAATAAAGAAGAATTTTGATGAAATAATATTCACATTCCCTTCAGAGGAAGACGAAAGAAACCTTTTTCCTTCACCTTTTATAGAAGATTTAAGTAAAATTAGTGAAGGTTTTGAAGAGGTAAAAAAATTTTATATAGGTGATATAGAAAAGGAGATTGAAATAGGGGAGAGGATGAAATTCTCTCTGTTTGAAACTTTTAAAAATGATGTTATTTTCTCAAAGAATTACTTAGATAGGGAAATATATGTAACTGATATTGTTTATTATAAAAGATGTCCTTATAAATTTTATTTGAAAAATTTATTAGGATGCGAAGAAATAGAGGAGCCTTTACCAACTTTAAAGGATGTTGTAATAGGAAGGGTAATTCATAAATTTATGGAAAATTTTATTAAAGAGTTTAAAAAAACAAATTATGATTTTAAAATGTTTAAAGAAATATATACAATGACTTTGAAAAATACCATAAAAAATTTTAAAATTCCAACTCCTTTTAAAACCTACCTTGAATATTACATAAGTTATCATGAAGATTTAATAAGAGAAAAAGAGGTGAAAAGAAAGGGAAACGGATTTATTCCTTTATACATAGAAAGATCTTTTAGAAAAGAGGAGAATGGATTTATAATATATGGAAGGATTGACAGGATTGATTATTCTGAAAAGGAAAAATTGTATGAAGTTATAGACTATAAAACAAAGGTAGGCGATGATAAAATTGATAAATTACAACTTTTTCTTTATATACACCTTTCAAAGGAAAATTTTATGGAAAATACTAAATGCAGGGCATTAATTTATACCTTTGATGAAAAAAATGTTAAAGAACCTATAAATGAGGAAAAATTAAAAGAGGAATGTGAAGAGGATTTTAAAAAAATACTTGACTGTATAAAAATTGGCAATTTTGAAGCAAATCCTTATAAAGAAGGTGAATGTAATAATTGTTTCTTTAAAAACTTTTGTATGAAATGGATAAGGGAGAAATAATTTTATCACCTGATTTCTGGGTTATCCTTTCTGCGCCTGCGGGCTCTGGGAAAACAGAATGGCTTTCAAAAAGATTTTTAGAGATAATAAAAAGAGAAAAAATCAATCCATTAAAAATACTTGCAATAACCTTTACAGAGAAGGCTGCGGGTGAAATGAAGATGAGAATACTGAGTATTGCAAAAAGGTATTATAAAGAGATATACAAACAATATGAAGAAGAGTTTATGATGTTAAGGATTTCAACAATCCATTCTTTCTGCACAAATTTTTTAAGAAGGTTTGCCTATGAAATAGGGATACCCCTTGGTTTTGAAATTCTTGATTCTCCTACCGCAAAAATTTATTTTGATGAAAAGATTCACGAGTTCATTCTTGAAAAAATATTTAAAAAGAAAAAGGAATATGATTGGCTTTTATCAGCATCCGCATTCTTTAAATGGGAAAAATTTATAAATTTTTTGAAAGATTTTTTTGATAAAAGACCATTAAGTGATAACCTATTTTATAAAATTTCTAAACTGGAAGAAATTATGAAATTCATACCATTTGAATATGAAGATTTAGAAGAAAGCTTAAAAGAAATTAAAAAATATGTAAGAAATTTTGAATTACCAGATTATAATACTCTCATAGAAAATCCAGGGGAAGTTTATAAAATTATAAAAATAAAAAGAAGAATTGAAAGTGAGGCTCACGATATAGAATTTTTCAAAAAATTTGAAAATAGCCTTCATAACCTTTTTTTCTTCCATCTTACATTTTATATTTCGCTATTCTTTAAAGAAATCCTTGAATATTATTTTAAAATGAAATCATATGAAGCAAAAGTTGATTTTGCAGATATGGAGTTCTTTGCATACCAGATTCTGAATGAAGGGAAAATAGAAGAGATTGACAATTTACTTGAAGCATTTGATGAAAAGACAAGCCATATACTTGTTGATGAATTTCAGGATACAAATCTTTTACAGTGGAAAATAATAGAAAAATTGACAGAGGAGTGGAGAAGCGGGTTTGGTGCAAAATTTGAGAAAGGTGAAAATACAAGTTTATTTATAGTTGGTGATCTTATGCAATCAATATATATGTTCAGAAATGCAAATGTTAGAACATTCAAAAAGGCAAAGGATGATATAATTTTATGGATGGGAGAAAAAGCAAAGGAAGAAAATATAACTGAAAATTATAGAAGTCTTGAAAGTATAATAGATTTTGTAAACAAAATATTTTCAAACGATAAGGATATTGATTATGCTCCTTTTAGAAAAAAAAGAAATAATAATGAGAAAGGTTTTGTTGAAATCATAATAAATGAGGAAGGAGAAGTTGAAAATGAAATAAAGGCAATTGCACAAAGGATAAAAAATTTAATTGGAGAAGAAATTGTTTATGAAAAAAATAGTGAAAAGAAAAAGAGATGTGAATATAAAGATATAGCAATTCTTTTAAGGAAAAGAACACATCTCCATCTTTATGAAAAGATATTCAAAGAGGAAAATATACCGTATTGTATAATAGGGGGACTGGGTTTCTGGACAGAGCCGGAAATACATTTCCTTTCAAATTTTGTTGAGTTCATTTCTGAATCTTCTTATAATTATGGGGTTTACCTTCTTTTAAAAAGTCCTATATATAAATTAAAAGAAGAGGAAATACTCAAATTAAACTCAAAGGATAAAAATTTATTTGAATCCCTGGAACTTGATATAAAAAAAGAGATAGAGGAACTTAAAAAAGAAATTAAAAATAAAGGGTTAACAAAGTCATTAATTGATTATCTTTTTAAAAAGGAATTTTTTAAATATATTGGTTCGGATATACAGAGGGTAAAGAATGTGTTTAAGTTTTTTAAAATAATTTTTGAAATGGAGAAAAAAGGAGAAAATATCTCTGCGATCGCCTCTTTTATTAGAAAAATGAGGGAAAACAAAGATGAGCCAAGAGCAAATATATTCTCGGAGGATATGAATGCAGTGAGAATATTAACAATTCATAAATCAAAGGGACTTGAGTTTAATATTGTCTTTATTCCCGAAATGCATGAGATAAAAGTAAAAAGAGAAGATGCACTTGCCTTTGACGAAGATGAAAAAGGCTGCTTTTTTAAAATATACCCTTTTGAAAAAAGGAAAATTAAATCAGAATTTTATGAAGAATACATAAAGAAGCTTGAAGAAGAAAATAAAAGAATCTTATATGTGGCATTAACAAGGGCAAGGGATGGTCTTATTCTATCTGGAAAATTCGGGTTTAAAAAACCACCGGATCCTTCAAAGGATGCTTTTCAATATGTCCTCTATCATGCAGGAGTATATAAAGAAGGAGAAGAATATAAAACTCGCTTAGAATTTGAAAATCTCAGAATTTTAAGATGTGAAGAAATAGAGGGGAAGAAAATAAAAGAAATTGAAAAAGATAAAAAAGAAAGAATTGATTTTGAAAGAAAAATATATTTGCCTGAAAAAATTTATTATTCTTCTGTTTCTCAATATCGTTCAGAGTTTTTTGGAGAAATAATGCATAAAATTTTTGATGCTGTCTCAAAAGGGATCCTGAAAGAGGAAAATCTTGAAGCTTTTGTGAATAACTTAATCTCCCCTATCAAGAATTTTAAAAAAATTAAAAAAGAAATTTATTCGCAAATAAAAATACTTAAAGAAAATAAAATATGGGAAAATATTATATTACCCAGGGAAAATTCTTTTTCAGAGATAGAATTTATTTATAAAGAAAATGGTAATATAAAAAAGGGAAGAATTGATAGACTTATTTTAAAAGAAGATTTTGCTGAGATTTACGATTATAAAATAAGTTTTAAAAAGCATGATGAAAGAACAAAAGAAAAAATAATAAGAGATTCAATCTCTCAAATAAAATTATATAAAGAGGCTGTTAAAAACTTTTTCAAAGTTAAAGAAATAAAAGCATATTTAATATTCACAAAAGAAGGAGAAATAAGAGAAATAGAGTAGTAAATATCCTTGCAAAATAACACTTCCGGCATTTACACACCCGAGGTGTAAATCGGTATGAACTCAATTTTGTTTAAAAAGTGTGAAACTGATAACTTTGTTGACTCAAAAGGTGATTAAACTATAAAATTTTTCTTTTCAAGGAGGTTATATGAATTTATCAAAAAGAATAAAAGGGGCTCAATATTCTCCTATAAGAAGGTTATATTCTTATGCGAACGAGGCTGAGAAAAAAGGGAAAGAAGTTTATTATATAAATATAGGACAACCTGATATTTCTTCCCCAAAAACTTTTTTTGAAGCACTCAAAAAATTTGACAGAAAGGTTGTAAGTTATTCTCCTTCCCAGGGAACTGAAAAATTGAGGGTTGCATTTTCAAAATATTTCAATCAATTTAATTATGGGATTGAACCCGATGATATAATAATTACAATTGGTGGATCTGAGGCATTAATATTTGCTTTTTTTGCGGTCACTGATACAGGTGAAGAAATAATTGTTTTTGAACCTTTTTATACAAACTACAATTTATTTGCCTCACTTGCTGGATGTAAACTTGTTCCAATCCCAACAAAGATAGAAGAGGGTTTTGCTTTACCTCCTTATAATGAGATAAAAAAGTATATCACTTCAAGAACAAAGGCGATCCTCTATGCATCACCAAATAATCCAACAGGTAAAGTCTATACAGAAGAAGAACTTGAGATACTTACAAAACTTGTAAAAGAATATAATCTTTTTTTGATTGCTGATGAGGTATATAGAGAATTTGTGTATGACGATATAAAACATAAAGGGGTTATGGAACTTGATGAGATAAAAGATAGATGTATATTAACGGATTCTGTATCAAAAAGGTATTCTTTATGTGGGGCAAGAATTGGATGTATTGTTTCAAAGAACAAGGAACTTATGGCAAATGTTTTGAAGCTTGCCCAGGGAAGACTTTCCTGTCCCGAGGTTGAACAATATGCATGTGCAGAAGTTATAGAAAAAGAAAATGAATTTGTGATGATGTGTAAAGAAGAATTTAAGAGAAGAATAGATGCAGGGATAGAAGTTCTCAAAGAATATGAAGATATAATCTATTTTAAGCCACAGGGGGCATTCTATACAATGTTAAAATTGCCTCTCAAAGATGCAGAGGATTTTGCAATATTTTTATTAAAAGAATTTGAATTGAATAAAAAGACTTCAATGGTTGCACCTGGTGAGGGTTTTTATTCAACAAAAGGTAAGGGTAAAAATGAAGTAAGGGTAAGTTTTGTTTATGAGAAAGAAAAGATGCGTGAAGCACTAAAAATCATAATTGAGGGAGTCAAAAAATATAAAAAGCAATGAGATTTAAGATTCTTATAGCCTCTGACATATATTTTCCAAAAATTGGTGGAATAAGTGAACACATTTATAATGTTGCTATAAGACTGAGGGAAAAAGGGCACGATGTAAAGATTTTAACAGGAGGATATAATAAAAGAAAATATCCTGATTATAAAGAGCCTGAATGGGTTAAAAGGATAGGTAGAATGGTGCCTTTGATAGCCAATAAGTCAATTTCTTCTATAACTCTCTCTGCAAGGATTTCAAAAAAAATTAAAGATTTTCTTGAAACTGAAAATTTTGATATCGTTCATGTACATGGTCCAATAGCACCTGTTATCCCTCTATTTGTTATCAAGCATTCAAATTCAATAAATTTTGCAACATTCCATTCTGCTCACGGAGAAAGTAAGGGATACAGGATATTTGGGAGATATTTGAAAAAATATTTTGAAAAATTGAATGGATTGATAGCGGTTTCACCAGTGGCAAAGGAACCGATGGAAAAATTCTTTCCAGGAAATTATAAAATTATACCAAATGGTGTTGATACTGAGTTTTTCTCGCCAACGGTAAAACCAATTGAAAAGTTTATGGATGGAAAAATAAATATACTCTTTGTTGGAAGAATTGAGCCAAGAAAAGGGCTTAAATATCTTTTGAAAGCCTTTAAAAAATTATGCAGGGAGTTTGATAATTTAAGGTTGATTGTGGTAGGAAAAGGTCCTTTCCTTAGAATTTATAAATCAAGTCTTACAAAGGATGTAAAGGATAAAATCTATTTTGAGGGAGAAGTGAAAAGGGAAGATTTACCATCCTATTATGCTTCCTCTCATATATTTTGTTCTCCTGCAATAGGTTATGAATCTTTTGGGATAGTATTACTTGAGGCATTTTCAGCAGGTAAGCCTGTTGTGGCTTCAAGAATTGAGGGGTATTCCTATGTGGCAACCGATGGAGAAGATTCTCTTTTATTTGAACCTAAAAACCATATAGACCTTGCTGAAAAAATTAGAATCTTAATTGAAGATGAGAAATTGAGAAAAGAGATGGGAAGAAAAGGAAGAGAAAAGGTTATAAGGAATTATTCATGGGACAAAATAGTGAATGAAATTGAAAATTATTATATAGAAAAATACAGGGAAATAAAAGGTTAATTGGTTAATTTTTTTAAAGTTTTAAAAAATAAGAATTTTTCTATCTTTTCAATAAGTCAAATTTTTTCTCAAATAGGTGATAAAGTAAATCATTTTGCCTTTTTTGCAATCTTAAAAGATTTCGCCTCGGGAAATCCACTTGCTTTTTCTTTTCTTTCAGTTTCAATAACTTTGCCAGTTATCCTCTTTTCTCCTTTCGCAGGAATTTTAATTGATAGATTTGATAGGAAAAGGATAATGGTTTTTTCCGAAGTTTTTAGAGCATTATTTGTTTTTTTAATTGTATCTATTTCAATTAAATTTAAATCCTTGAGCCTATTTTATTTTTTAATATTTTTTCTTTTTTTTAGTACACTTTTTTCAAACATTTCAAAAATTTCATCAATACCTGAATTTTTAAAAAATAGAGAAGAGATTTTAACCGCTAATTCTTTCAACAATATGATTGTAAGAATTTCAACCCTCTTAGGGATGTTTTTTTCTGGAATTTTGATAGAACTTAAATTATGGGAGAATTTAAATTTTAAAGGATATAATGCTCTTCTCCTTTTAAATTCTTTTCTTTTCCTTACCTCTGCAATCATTTTATCATTTTTAAATATAAAAAGGGGTTCAGTTAAAAAAGAAAGAAGAGATTTTTTAAAAGATTTAAAGGAAGGGTTAAAAATTGCAAAAATAAATAAAAATGTCCTGTTTGTTTATTTAACCATTGTTTCTCTTGCCTTTACGGGTTCAATAGTTTATGTAATTCTATCCATACTCATTCAGCAGGTTCTTAATTTTGGAACAAAAGGAATGGGAATAACAGGAACATTTGCAGCCCTTGGAACAATAACCTCTGCTTTTTTATTCGGCAATTATGGTAAAAAATTCAACAAAATAAATGTGATAAGTTATTCTTTCTTTTTTTTAGGAATAATAATCTTTTTGTTTTCTTTTATAAATAATTTTTTTTCTTTAACTTTAATCTCCTTTATAGGCGGTCTTTTTCTTGCTCCAATAATGATATCCCAGGATACAATAATACATGAAGAAATTGATATTAATTATAGAGGAAGAATATTTTCATTTCGTGAATTTTTTGTTAACACTCTCTTTGTTGTTTTTGGGCTTTTAAATGGGATTTTTGGGAAGTATGTTGGAGTAAAAGGAACAATTGTTATAGGTTCAATTTTTTTGCTCTTTTTGAATATATTTTCAATTTTAATTTATAATTTTAAAAATGAAAAAAGTTATAATTGTTGAATCTCCAACAAAAGCAAAAACTTTGACTAAGATGATAGGAAAAGAATTTAAAATTCTTGCTTCAAAAGGACATATTGTTGATCTACCTGAGGAAAGGTTTGGAATAAGTATTAAAAATGATTTTAAACCTTATTTTGAAATAATAAAAAATAAAAAAGAGGTGGTTGAATATTTAAAAAAAGAAACAAAGGATGCAAAAGTCATTCTTCTTGGTTCTGACCCTGACAGGGAAGGGGAAGCAATAGCATATCATATTTCAAGAATTTTAAAAAGGAATGATTCAAAGAGAGTCCTTTTTTATGAAATATCAAAAGAAAAAGTAAAGGAAGCAATAGAGAACCCCGTTGAAATAGATATGAATAAAGTTTATTCACAATTTGCAAGAAGGGTACTTGACAGGATTGTGGGGTATTCAACAAGTCCGCTTTTATGGAAAGTAATAAAAAGCGGGCTTTCAGCAGGAAGGGTACAAACCGTTGCACTTAGACTCATTGTTGAAAGGGAAAAGGAAAGAGAAAAATTTATTCCTGAAAAATATTATGAAGTTGAAGTGATTTTTGGAAAAGAAAATATAGAATTTTCAGGAAAGTTAAAGGGAAAGTTAAACAGTAAAGAGGAAGCCGAAGAAATAAAGGAAAAGATTGAAAAAATTGGCAGGGGAATTGTAAAAGGAATTGAGGAAAGAAAAGTAAATGTATTTCCTTTCCCACCTCTAAAAACAAGCACATTACAGCAGGAATGCTCAAAAAGATTTGGTTTTTCCCCTGAAAAGACAATGAGGATAGCACAGATTCTATATGAAGGTAAAGAAATAGAAGGGGTAGCAACAGGTCTTATAACTTATATGAGAACAGATTCTTTGAGGCTGAGTGATGCATTTATGATAAATGCAAGAAAATTTATAAAGGAAAAATTTGGTGAAGATTATTTACCTCCTGCCCCAATTCGTTATGAGAAAAGAGATAAGTTCATTCAAGGCGCTCATGAAGCAATAAGACCTGTTAACCTTGAAATGGAACCTGAAAAAATAAAGGATTATCTAAAAGATGATGAATACAAAGTTTATGAGTTGATTTATAAAAGGGCGGTTGCTTCACAGGCAAAAAATGCACTCATTTTAAAAAAGAAAATCCTTGTTTCAATCCCTGATTATCTATTTGAAGTAGAGGGGCAAATGCTTCTTTTTGATGGGTTTTACAGGATAATTTCTGAAAGACCAAAAGAATTTTTTTTACCCCAACTTTTTAAGGAAGAAGAAATTAAAATATTGAAAGTAAATATTTTAGAAAAAGAAACTGAACCCCCTCCAAGATATACTGAAGCAAGTCTTATCAAAAAACTTGAAGAACTTGGAATTGGGAGACCAAGTACATATGCACCAACTATTAAAATTTTATTTGATAGAGGATATGTAAAAAAAGAACAGAGGAGCATCATTCCCACAGAACTTGGAATGAAAACTATTGATGTTATTCTTCCCCAATTTAATGAGATATTTGATTATGAATTTACTGCAAGAATGGAGGAGAAACTGGATGAGATTGAAGAAGGTAAAAAGGAATGGAAAGAATTTTTAAGAGAGTTTTATGAAAAGTTCGCAAAGGAAGTTGAAAAATTCAAAATGGAGATAAAAAATATTAAAGAAAGAGTAGAGGAAAAAATCGGTAAAAAATGTCCTTTATGCGGAAAAGAACTTGTTTTAAAGTGGAGTAGGTACGGTCAATTTATTTCCTGTTCGGGTTATCCTGAATGTAAATATAAAGAAAAATATGGAGAATTTATATGTCCTCTCTGTAAAAAAGGTTTTCTTGTTAAAAGAAAGGGTAAAAATGGGGAATTTTATGGGTGCTCAAATTATCCTGAATGTAAATTTACATTAAAAGGTGAGATAATCAATGAAAAATGTCCTGAATGCTCTTTTGAAATAATTTCAAAAATAAAAAAGAATAAAAAATTTTATTATTTCTGCCCGAATTGTAAAAAATATTTAAAAATAAGGAGGAAAAAATGAAAGACATCTTTTTAGGATTTATAATCATACCCTTGTTTTTAATCCAGAAAGGGGGATATCAAAACATAAAGGAATACAATTTAAAAAATGGAATGAAAGTTCTAATACTTGAAGACCATTCTTCTCCAATTGTTTCATTAGGTATCTGGTATAGAGTGGGTTCAAGAAATGAAGAAATAGGTAAAACAGGGATTTCTCACCTCTTAGAACATATGATGTTTAAAGGGACAAAAAAACTTGGCTCTCAGGAATTTTCAAAGATAATCCAGAGAATGGGTGGTGTGGATAACGCATTTACATCATCTGATATGACAGCATACTGGGAAGTATTTCCTAAAGAAAAACTTGAAAAAATTCTTGAACTTGAATCAGACAGAATGCAAAATGCTGTTTTTCGTGAATTTGAAGAAGAAAAAAAGGTTGTGATGGAGGAAAGGAGATTAGGTGAAAATTCGCCTGAAGGTGTTTTCTGGGAAGAACTTCTCGCATTAAGTTATAAAGTTCATCCTTACAAAAATCCGGTAATAGGATGGATGAGCGATTTAGAAAGTATAACTCTTGAGGATGTAAAAAATCATTATAAAACTTATTATAAACCAAACAATGCAGTGATGATTATTGTTGGTGATATTGAAGAAAAAAAAGCATATTCTCTTGTTAAAAAATATTTTGGTAAGATAAAGCCTGCAAAGAATATCCCAGAGGTAACTCTTAAAGAACCGCCCCAAAAGGGGGAAAGAAGGGAATATATTAAAAAACAGGGATTTCCGAAAAAAATTGGAATATCATATCATATTCCTGAAGCGGGTTCTCCTGATGAACTTCCTTTTCAAGTTCTTGCTTATATTCTTGGAGGTGATAAAAGTTCAAGGCTTTATAAAAGACTTGTTTATGAAAAAGGGTTTGCTATAGACTGCTTTGCCTATGCAGATTTTTATGTTGACCCCGGGCTTTTTATAATAGGAGCTGATTTAAAACTTACAAGTTCCTTTGATGATGTTTTAAAAGAGATTGAAAACGAGATTAACAAACTAAAAGTTGAAGAAATTGAAGAAAAAGAGATGAGAAAAGCAAAGAATAAAATAAAGGCATCTTTTGTCTATTCCCAGGAATCACTGCTTCGTCAGAATTTTCTCATAGGAAGTTTTGAAATACTCAGAGGATGGAAAAAAATTCTAACCTATCTTGATGAAATAGATAAAATTAGTGAAGAGGATATAAGAAGAGTTTTAAATTCCTATTTTGAGGAAAGTTCAAGGAATATTTTATATATGGAGCCAATTATAGAGGAGGGAAAATGAAAAGGAGTATTTTGATTATGATAGGTATTTTTGCGAGTGTAAATGGTGGGGGAAGTTATAAAAAGGAAATACTTTCAAATGGACTTACAGTTTTAGCCTATGAAAAAACAAAATTGCCAATGGTTGTATGTCTCTATGGATTTAAAATAGGTTCTATTTGCGATCCGAAAGGTAAAGAAGGACTTGTTAATCTGCTTGTGAGTATGTTTGAAAAAGGGACAGAAAAAAGAAGTTATATGGAGGTGCAGGAAGAATTTGCCATCTTGGGTACAATATTTTCTTATGAAGTCTCAAAGACATTTTCAACTTTAAGCATTAAAACACTTTTAGAGAATGCTGAAAAATCATTTGAAATCCTTGCCGATATAATATATAACCCCTCTTTCCCTCCTTCTGAATTTGAAAAAGAAAGAGAAAGAATGATGAACAAGATAATTTCTGATAAATCCGAACCAGATTATGTATCTGAGATGCTTTTTACAAAATACCTTTATAATAACCACCAACTTGCACATCTTCCAGAAGGTGATGAAAATTCTTTAAAAAACATAACCCTTTACGATATAAAAGAATTTTATGATAAATATTTTATTCCTGAAAATGCAATATGTGTGATTGTTGGTTCAAAAGATGTTTCCCAACTTATATCTCTTGCTGAAAAATATTTTGGTAAGGAAAAAAGGGGCGAAAGGGTGCCTCAATTTAGATTGCCACAAAAAATTTCAGGAGTAAACGTGAAAATTTTTCATATGGACATAAATCAGTCCTATATAACAATGGGTCATTTTGGTCCTAAAAGGAAATCACCAGATTATAATTCTGCAAGAGTTATGAATTATATCCTTGGTGGAGGAGGATTTGCATCAAGGCTCTTTGAAGAGATAAGAAATAAAAGGGGATACGCCTATTCGGTTGGTTCATATTTTATACCCTTTGACCCTTACCCTTCTCCTTATATATTTAGTCTGCAAACAAAGATTGAAAATACAAATGACGCAATAAAAATTCTTTTTGATGAAATAAAAAAGATTAAAAAAGATATAAAGAATGAGGAGATTGAAGATGCAAAGAGTTATTTCAAGGGCTATCTTCCAAGGATGACAGAAACATATTCTCAAATTGCAAATAACCTTTTTGTTCAGGAACTTTATGAACTTGACCCTTTTTTCTGGGAAAAGGATATTGAAGAAATAAAAAATTTAAAAAAGGAAGAAATAATCAATTCAGCAAAAAAATATCTTGACCCTGAAAACATTTTAATTCTAATAGTTACGGACACGACAAAATTCAAAACAAAATTTGAAGAGATTGAAAATGTAAACATAGAGAAAATTGAAAAGTTATAAATTAAAAACATCTATTAAATTTCGGAGGGCTGGATATGAAAAGAATAATTTTGGTTTTAATGGTTACAAATTTTTATGCCTTAGAGATTAAAGAGGCAGTTATTTGTAAAAAGATTTTAAATAAAAATCCAGAAGAAGCAGATACTGTTTTCAAAAGTGGTGTTGGATGGCTCTATTGCTGGTGTAATTTAAATTCTCAGAAAAGTGAAACTATTTATCACGAATGGATATATAAGGATAGCCTGATGGCGAGGATAAAATTAGAGGTTAAATTTGCATCCGAAAATTATAGAATATGGAGTAAAAAAAGGATTTTTTCTTTATGGATAGGGGATTGGAAAGTTTTGATAAAAAACCAGAAAGATAGTGTTTTAAAAGAAATAAAATTCAAAATAATTGAATGAAAAGTTTTAAAAAACTAAAGGCAGGCTATATTTGATTTTTTTATTATAAAGATTTTATAATTTTTACATAAAAGAGGAGGTGGATTATGTTTAAATGGTTGATTCCCTTTATGATTCTATTTCTTTTTTGTGCGGAAAAAAAGACTCAAAAAAAAGAACTAAAGGAGGAGAAAAAAATGGAAGTAAAAATAAAAGTAACAAGTTCTGCATTTTCTCATGAAGGTATGATACCAAAAAAGTATACCTGTGATGGAGAAAATATTTCACCACCATTAAAATGGGAAGGAGTGCCTGAGAATGCAAAAAGTATCGCAATCATATGTGATGATCCTGATGCACCAATGGGTACATTTGTTCACTGGGTTCTTTATGATTTACCCGCTAATATAAATGAACTTCAAGAAGGCATCCCTCCAGAAAAAATCCTTGAAAATGGAGCAAAACAGGGTGTTAATGATTTCAGAAAAATAGGATATGGTGGTCCATGTCCTCCTTTTGGAACACATAGGTATTTCTTTAAAATTTACACTCTTGATACTGTTTTAAACTTAGAGCCAGGATTAAAAAAAGAAGAACTTTTGAAAAAAATGGAAGGACATATAATTGGTTATGGAGAATTGATGGGTAAATATAAAAGGTAATCACTATTTCAAAAGTATCTTTTTGTAATAATTTATTCTTTTTTCTAAATATTTTTTTTCATACCATTTTGTTTTTTTAATAAAAGAAACTGCCTCCTTTATATATTTTTTGGCAATTTCCTCATTACCAAGCAAATAATTTGTTTTTGCAAGCCAGTATCTTATTGCTGCTCTTTGATAAAATGATTTTTTCTGATTTTTCTCAATATTTTCATAAAGTTTATAAAATACTTCCTTTGCCTTTCTCCATTCTCCATTTGCTGCATAGGCTCTACCTACTTGCCATAAAATAATTCTTGAATTAGGGTAATCTTCATAAAGTTTTTCTGCTATTTGTAAAGCCTTATTTTTTTCTCTCTCTTTTATATAAACATATATCAAAACGCTTGCAGATAAAGGCTTTATAAATTTACCTTCTTTATAGGATATTTCAATCTGCTTGATACCCTCTTCTTTTCTTTCACCTTTTAAAATTTTCTTTCCGACATATTTTTGAATTATATGTGTTCCATAATTGTATATTCCGAGTGCAAGATATGAATCCTTCAAGAAAAAGTTTTTCTCAATGCATTCTGTAAATAAGTTTACTGATTCAACTCCATATTTAAATGCATTTAAATAATCCTCCTTTTCACTCAACCAGATTGCTTTAAAAGCAAATGCAGTCCCCTTAGAGAATTTTGCCCACAGGATATCCTCGTTATGTTTTTCAGAAATTTCTATAATTTTTTCAATTTCCTTTAAAAAAACTTTTTCAGAATCGTATACTGCATAATCTTCAGTAAAATAGTATAGATATATTCCTCTTAAAAGAAAAGGTAAAGGGTCTTTTTCATCAAGTTTTTCTTTTAAAATTTCTATTCTTTCCCTCACTTCTTTATAATCTCCATTCAAAAGATAATTTAATGTAGAATCTATAAAAGATGGATTTTCTTTTATGAATAAGGATAGTAAAATTAAAAAGGCGATCAAATCCTTGGAAGGACTATTCCTTTTTGTTCCTGATATTTACCCTTTCTATCCTTATAGGAAATTTCACATATATCATCAGATTCAATGAAAATTACTTGAGCAATTCCCTCATTTGCATATATCTTTGCAGGTAAAGGTGTTGTGTTTGAAATTTCAATTGTAATATGTCCTTCCCATTCAGGTTCAAGTGGCGTGATGTTTATCACAATTCCACATCTTGCATAAGTTGATTTACCAATACATATTCCAATAACATTTCTTGGAATCCTAAAATACTCAACGCTTCTACCAAGAGCAAATGAATTTGGTGGTATCACACAAACTTCTCCTTTAAAATCCACAAAAGAGCGAGGGTCAAAATTTTTTGGGTCAACAATTGCAGAATAAACATTTGTAAATATTTTAAACTCATCTGCAATCCTTATATCATAACCATAAGAGGAAATGCCATAAGAAATAACCCCCTTTTGAATGAGAGAATCACAAAAAGGCTCTATCATTTTATATTCTTTAACCATCTTCTTTATCCATTTATCATTTTTAACAGGCATTTTAAAAGATGCTAAAATTATAAGAAATTGAAATATTTGTGAAAAATCCTGATTGTTTGCCTGAAATTAAAAATGGTCCTTTAAAGAAAAGTTCCTTTACTAAAACTCCGTCAATCCTGAAAGCATCTTTAACAAATGAAAGACCGACTTCAATATTAAATTCTTCCTGGTCAATTATCTCCTTTTCAATTCCGGTAGTGTCATAATTCTTAGAATTTAAACTTCTTAAAAGACTTTTTCTTATTCCGCTTCTTATTTCAAAATGTTTACCGAGTCCTATTTCACTTCCAAGGATGCCGTTTATATAAGAAGCATAAAGACTTCCTTTCTTTTTTATAACCCCTATTATTCTTGTAGTGTCAATTTTTAAATAATTTGTATTTAATCCTGCAACGATTTTTAAATTTTCAAGGGGTTCAGTATAATATCCAATATTTATGTTAAATTCATCTTTCTTTTGCTCAAATTCAGAGAGAGTTGCTCCACTTCTTTCTTCATACTTTTGGGGATAGGAATAAAAATGAAAACCGAAGATAAACTCCGCATATTCACCAAATCCTATAACATATCTTAAATTCAAGCCATAAAAGGAATTCCCTTTTCCATCAATTTTATCTTCTATTTGAGGTGTATAATACTCCTGGTAAAAAGAGTTTGCTGAAAAATTTAAAGAAATGTCAATATTTTTATTTTCTGAAATTGAATAAGAAAAAGATGGCATGATTTCAATATCCTTTACTCTGAGTTTTGGAGATTCTGGAAGAAGTGTATCTTCTTTCTTTTCATTCAAATAGACAAAAGAAATTCCTGTCCCAATATTAATTTTTTCACTTATATTCTTTGCCCACAAAATTTCAAATCCTCTTGATTCCCTCACTTCTTTATAAGGATAAGAAACAGTATAAGGATAAAAATAAGAAGGATAATTGTAAATGAAGGAGAAAACACCCGCTTTTTCAAACTTAATATTTATTCCTGCAAAAGAAATATAAGGGAGCCTTGCAAGTGAGGAATCAGTAAATTCAATCCATAAAATATCAGGGAATTTAACACAAAGAGCAGGGTAAAGATAAACAAGTGAGGGGTCATAGACAAAATCTTTAATATTTCCAAAAGACTTTATTCTTGATTCAGATGCGTATAAAAATGAACCTCCTATAAGGATATAAATTAACCTTCTCATAAATTCTCCTTTTAAAAATTAAATGGGCCCAGGTGGACTCGAACCACCGACCTCGCGCTTATCAGGCGCGCGCTCTAACCACCTGAGCTATGGGCCCAGAATAAGAATAAAATTATAAAGGAAAAAAAATTTATTTACAAATTATCTCTATTCTTCTATTTAATGCTCTTCCTTCTTCTGTTTCATTTGAAGCAATTGGTATGGAAATTCAGAGGTGTGCTTACTGGTATATTATCCGTATGTCCTATTTCATCAATTATTGGATAAAAAATTGAAATAATTTCTGCTTGAGACATAAAGACCATCACTTATCTTACCGTCTATAAAATCTTCATGAGTTGTTTCAATCCATAAAAGAGAAATTAATAAATAAACACATAATATCATTTTAATTTTTCCATTTAAAATATTATAATTATAATAAAAATTATTTTATGTCAA
>CBFGJR010000077.1:0-1815 GCA_965649145.1 Caldifarciminota bacterium
AAGATACTCATAAATTGGTGTTAATATAATTAAACTTTTATCGTTCCTTCTCTCTTCCAGAATTATAAAAATATCTAAATCCTCGGTGAAAAAAGGCTCTGTCCATCGGAGAACTGCAATCGCTCCACCAATGGCATAATCCCTTATAAGCCCTTTCTCTTTCAACTCATTCAGAACTAAAAGAGCCTTCCTCATCCTTTCCAAATTCTCAGAGAATTTTTCATAATTTGAATATAATCCAAATAATGGGAATTTTCAAACCAACATCTAATTTGTCTTAAATATTTATTTATGCTATTATTTCCCTATGTTCGAGAAGGAAAAGGAAGTTTTAAAGAAGATAGGGGATATACTTTCAAAGGATGAAAGAATAATGAAAATTATAGCTTTTGGCTCAAGGGTTAGAGGTGATTTCAGAGAAGATTCTGACTTAGATGTTCTCGTTGTCATTACCAGAAAGGACAGGGAAATAAAAGAGATGATAATGGATGCTTTCTATGAATATGAATTAAAAGAGGAAATTCCTTTTTCTGTTATTATTCTTTCTGAAGAGGAGTTCGGTTTTAACGAGAATTTAGGAAGTCCCTTCATAAAACAAATAAAAGAGGAAGGAGTTGTCATCTATGACATTAACAACCGAAGAAAAGAAAGCCCTCTCAAAGTATCGCATTGAAAAGGCTGAGAGATTGCTGGAAGATGCAAAGCTCCTCTTAAAAGAGGGGAGATGGGAATCTTCAATAAACAGAAGTTATTACGCGGTATTGAATGCAGCAAAATCTGCTCTAATCCTCTTTGGTATAGACCCCAGAACCCATGATGGGGTAAAAACCATGGTCAATAGAAAATTGGTAATGGAAGGGTTTATTCCTAAGGAGTTAGGGAAATGGTTCAGAAACTTGCTATCTGAGCGTGAAAATGTTGATTACGCTGATTTTGTAATAATAGACTCCTCTGATGCAGAAAATGCCTTTCAGAATGCAGAAAAATTTGTTGAAAAAATAAAAGATGCCATAAATAAAATACTTTCGCAGTTGTAAAATCTTTTTATGGGGTTTGGCGTCTCAACTTTTCTCTTAAGAATATCACATCCTGTTGGTCAATAGGTCTTAAACTATTTTCTTTCAACCTTAACAATGTTTCCACATTACAAACCGGGACTCTAATATTTTCAATTTCAATCCATTCAATCCCTTTTTTAATATCGGAAAATTTAAACATTTCTCCGACTTTACCAATAAAGTCCAGATAAAATCCTTTTGGTGTGCCATATCTTACTACTGAATACGCTTCTAAATCTCCAGGTTTTATCTCCTCAATACTTGGGTCATTAAAGACCTCAGTCAAAGCAATTTTTATCCTTTCTACATTCTCTTCAGATGGATTAACAAAAAAATCTATATCATTAGTTAGTCTTGGCAGACCGTGTAAAATTACAGCAAAACCACCCCCTATAACATACTCCACACCTAAATAGTTAAACTTATTACAAACTTTCAAAAAAATTTCTGTCAGTCCGCCAATAACCATTTCAATTCATCCTTTTGAGCATCTTCAAATGTTTTATATTTGTGAACTCCTTTCTTTACTTTTTTGCCAATTTTATTTAACAAATTTATAGAATGCATAGACAAAATCATTTCAAAATAAGCTTTGTCAGGCTCAAAAACATATTGATCAAACCGTGCTTCTTGAAAAGTTTTATATTTTTTAACACCTTTCATAAACCTTGACCTCTTCTTCATTTCACTCTTTCAAGAGAATATTATAAATTTTTCACCCTTTCGTCAAGAATACCCTTTTTACCCCTAATCCGCA
>CBFGJR010000077.1:1825-3508 GCA_965649145.1 Caldifarciminota bacterium
TCCTCCAAATCCTCCCCCCAAAACTTATCTGCGGATTAGGGTTTTAACTAACTCTTTAAGGACTATAAAGGATAGTGCCTAAAAAAATTTAAACCTTTATTCATTTAGATTTCAATAACCATTTCCATGCAGGAGCAATGTTAATCTTTATCCCCTCTACTTCTTTTATCTCTTCCTGGTCATTGGTCAAAATAACTCCTTCCTTTATCTTGAGCCATTTACAGCAAGAAACTAAACCACTTATTTCTCTTTTCTGGTTCCTTTCTGTTAATTCAAAACATACTTGATATGGAAAAAATTTCTCATCTTTTTTCACAATGAAATCGCATTCTTGTTCCTCTTCAAAATAAAAAATTTCGTCAGCTCCTTTTCTTAATTCTAAAAAAACTATGTTCTCAAGCAATCTTCCATAATCTTCAGATGTAACTTTTTTTGCTAATGCTACATCCAATAAATATATCTTCGATGGATTCCTCAACCGTTTGTATGAGGACTCAGCAAATTTCCTAACTTCAAAAACAAGCATGCTTTGCAGTAAGAATTTATAATAATTAAACAATGTATCTTTAGAAAAGGGAAATTTCTCTTTATACTGTTTGTAAAAAGAGGTCAAAGAGAACTTCTGCGAGAAAGAAGAAAATATTTTGTCCATCAATACTTCAAGCAGGTAGATATTATTGATCCTAAATCTTTCAACCAAATCTCTAAAAAACATTGAAGCCAGGTACTCTTTTATAATTTTCTTTTTCTCAAATTCATTCCTTGCCATAACCACTTCAGGAAATCCTCCCCATTTCAAATATTCCGAGAAATATTTTTTAGTATAAACCTTTTTACTTCCGAATATAAAACCGTCATCTACAACTTTTTCTTTTGTTTTAAGAAACTCCTTAAAGGAAAAAGGAACTACCTCAATACTCCATGTTCTACCCCTTAAAGAAGTATGAATTTCTTTTGGCATAACCTTTGAAGAAGAGCCTGCAACAAAAACACTTATATTCTCTTTTTCTACCGCTCTACGACAGAATTTCTCCCAGCCAGTCACATTTTGGATTTCATCAAGAAAGAACAATTTTTTCTTATTTAAAAGGTGAAGATTTAGCTCTATAAAGGCTTCTTTTAACAAATCAAAATCTTCAAGTTCGAAATCCGATAATCTTTCGTCTTCAAAATCTATATATAAACTATAATCACTATTCTTTTTAAAAAAATCAAAAAGTATAAAACTCTTACCGCTTCTCCTTGGACCATAAAGAACCACTACCTTATTTAACTTCTCTGGCAATAGCATCCCTTCCCTTTCAATTATATTATCTATCGAGAGAATAAATTCTCTGTTAGAAACTATTATTTCTTTTAATTTTTCCTTTCTTATCATTTTATCCTTCTTAAAAGGATATATTATAAGATTTTTATCCTCATGTCAAGGATAAATTTCCTTACCACTACTTATAAGGTAATAAGCTATGAACTATGAACCATGAGCTATCAACTATGGCCTATGAGCCATGAACTATGACCTATGAGCCATGAGCTTCTTCACTATCTCTTTCAAAACCAACCACATAAAAATAGTATTTCCAATCAAATACCTCTTCCACAGCCTCCTTGGTTCATGAATAAGTCGCCAGAACCACTTAAGTCCGTTTCTTTGTCAGAAACCTCTTTCTAATATCTCTTTCC
>CBFGJR010000078.1:0-3433 GCA_965649145.1 Caldifarciminota bacterium
AAATTAGGTTTTGCTGAAAAGGGGGCTCATCGTCTTGAGATAAAACTTGATGAGGTAAATAAGAGTGCTTATTTTATAAAAGTTAGAATGGGAGAAGAAACTGAAACTGTAAAAGTTTTAAATATTGAATGAATAAAAGGGGTTCAAGTCCCCTTTTTTAAAATCTTTCCCTCTTGTATTTTTATATTTTTAAAATCATCCTCTTTAATAAGTTTTTCTAAAATTTTTACTGCTCTTTCTTCTTCATCATACTCAGGAATACCAGGAGATTTTAATATTAAAGGAATTATGTTTCCCTCAAGAAACTCGCCCTTTGAATTTACCTTAACCTTCAGAATAAAGGAGATATTGCGCGGATAACTTAAATTTAAGCCATAAAAACAGGCAAAATTTCCAAGAGAATAAGCAATTATTCTATCCTTATAAATTTCTATACCTCTTATTACATGCGGACCATGTCCGAATACTATATCAGCACCCATTTCAACTAAATACCTTGCTAATTTTTTTACATCCCCCCTTTTCTCACCTTTAAATGTCTCAAATCTGTCCCTTACATGCATCGCAGAATCACCCTCAGTTCCTGCATGCATTGAAACAATTAAAATATCAACTTTTTTTTCTAAATCCTCAACAATTTTTAAATCTCTTTCATCCAGAAGATTATTAGTGTAATCGTAAACTGAATAGGCAATAAACCCCACTTTAATATTTTTAAATCTAAAAGTATCATAAGTCCCCTTTAAACCTGAAACGACAAAACCCTCTTTTTTTAAAATTTCAAAAGTTTTTTTCGCTGAATTTTCTCCTCCATCATAAATATGATTGTTTGCAATAGAAAATCCCTTTATCATACTTTTTTTTAAACCCCTTAAAGAACTTAAAGGGAAAATGAACCTGTATTCTTTCTTTTTATCTTTAACATCCATATTAAACACACCTTCAAAATTTGCAAAGGATAAATCCGAATCTTCTAAAAAATTCTTAACCTTTTCAAAAAGAATAAAACCAGAATCAGGAGGGAGCCTATTTTTATTAACATCACCAAGAACAATGTCACCCATCAGAGAAATTGTTAAAATAAGGGTGTCAGTTATACTCATGGCAAATTTTTATAAAAAAAATCATAAGCATTTAAAAATAAAAATTTATTTGAAAAATTCTTTAATGCTTCCTTTATATCCTTATATGAATATAAACCTTCAATTATATTTTTTTCTGATAAACCAAAAAGGTCAGAACCAAGTGCTATATTATGAGGATACTTTTTTATTAATTTTTTTATCTCTGTTAAAACATTATCTTTATTCATCTTTCTTTCAAAAAATAAATTACCGAGTCCTATTCCTGCAATTCCGTCTCTTTCTTTAATAATTTCCATTTCCTTAAATGATATATTTCTTTTATCTCCGGGCTTACCAAGAATCCCCGTATGGGAAACAATAAAGGGAACTTTTAAATCATAAACATCATAGAAGGTTTTTCTTCCTGCATGTGCAAGATCAATAATACAATTTTCCGCTGTTATTTTTGAAACTACTTCCCTGCCAAATCCTGTAAGTCCGTAATCATTTCTATCTTTACAGGAAGAGGCAATATGATTTGAATTATTCCATGTAAGGGTAAATACCCTTATACCTAAATTTATAAAAGCTTTTAAAATATACCTATCCCTTATACTGGAACATCCCTCAAGTTCCAATATAATTCCCTTTTTATTTGAATTTAAAACCATCTTTAAATCCCTTTTATTTTCAATTATCACAATTCCTTTATTTTCAGCAAATTCCCTGTATGTTTCTACCTGCCTTAAAACTTCTGATACACTTTCTGTTTCAGCAAATTCCTCCCCCCAGGGTATCAGGGTAAAAATTGAAACCACATTAAATTTAAAAATTTCTTCCTTTTTTATTCCCTCCTTTTTAGATATTAAATTTGATAAAAGATCCTGATGAAGGTCAAAAATTATTTTTTCCATAAAAATAATGATATGCTTTATAATAATTGAAATGAAAATTAAAGTTGCTGGTTGCGATATAGGTGGAACAAGGGTAAAATTATGTTTATATGATGGTGAAAAATTCTTTGACGAAAGAGTATTTGAAATAAATCCTGAGGAAGATTTCTTAAGGGATATAATAGAATTCTTAAATTATATTAAAGGATTAAAAGGAGTGGGTTTTGGAATACCAGGTGTTATAGAAGAGGGGAATATTTTAAGGTTTGCACCAAATCTTCCCTTTTTATTCGGTAAAAATCTTGATGAGATAATAACTGAGAGATTAAAGGTTAAAAGAGTTTTTTTTGATAATGACTGTCATATGAATGCCTATGGAGAATGGAAACTTGGAAAAGCAAAGGGACTTGAATGCTTCATCTTTTTGACCCTTGGAACAGGTGTTGGAGGAGCAGTTTTTATTGAAGGTAAATTGTTCAGGGGTTATAAAAATCTTGGAGCTGAATTCGGACATATAACAGTTGACCCTGATGGACCTCTCTGTAACTGTGGTAACAGGGGATGTCTTGAAGCCTTTGCATCAAAAACTGGCATAAGAAATTTTCTTTATAAAAAAAAGAAAGAGGGGACCCATCACATTTTAACAAGAAATCCCCTGAAAGTAGAACCTGAAACAGTTTATGAAATGGCAAAGAGGGGAGATAAACTGGCAATTGAATGTTTTAAAAATTTAGGATGGGCACTTGGAATAGCACTATCAGATTTTGCAAAGGTATTTTCGCCTCAAAAATTTATAATAGGTGGTGGGATTTCAAATGCTTTTGAAATTTTTTATCCCTTTATATTAGAGGAATATTCATCAAGGGTTCCTCCTTACCTTTTGAATATAAAAATTGAAATGGCAGATTTAAAGGATAAAGCAGGTATGTATGGAGCCTCTTTATTTGCCTATGATTCAATTTTTGAAGGAAAATAAGTTCCCCTTAACTTTTATTTTTGTTTTATTTGTATCAGGAATAATTTTTATAGAAAAGTATCCCCACCTGATATTCCATTTAACAAGTGACACCTATGAGTATGGTAACATTGCGAAAAATTTAGTTTTAAAAAAGAACTTTTATGTAAATAACCTTTATGCCCTTCAACTTTCCTTTGATTTTTCAAGAAAAATACCTGTCCCTTCAATTTTAAGGATGCCCCTTTATCCCCTTGTTATTTCAATTTTTTTCAAGATTTTTGGAATTAGTGATAAGACGATACTTTTAACAAGTTTTTTCTTCTACATATTATCAGGTATACTCCTTTTAATTTTTCTTCTTATTTTAAAAATAGAAAATAATATTAAAATTTTAACAATTATTTTATTCATGTTAAATCCAATTTATGTTGATCTTACATTAAAAGGTTTATCAGAACCTCTTGCAATTTCTTTATTTCTTTTATTTTTAATTTTTTTATTTAAAAAAGAAAGTGTAA
>CBFGJR010000079.1:0-3407 GCA_965649145.1 Caldifarciminota bacterium
TGCAGGAGCAAAATATAAGGGAAATGTTTTAAATTCGCCCTGCTCCTTAAAAACAAAAATTATTTCTTATTACTGGAATGATATTGCTGATTCTTTTGAATTTTTTAAAAAGGACAGTCTAAAAGAAGTAGTTCAGGGAAATTTCAGAATAATACACAGATTGCCTTTTAATGATTTCCCAGCAGGTCCCCATCGTTTTATTATCATTCCCCAGATTTTATCAGGAACAGCAAATTTTGATTCAGTTGAAACTTTTAAAGAAGCTTTATTTGGTGCGAGAATTCTTGGTGATAATGTTGTAACATTTACGGATACCATTAAGAATAACAATAAAGATGTAAGAAAATTAGCTAGGGAAAATAGAATTCAAAGAATTTTCCTTCATGCAGATGTTACTCATTCTTTACCCGCGAGATTTTATTTATCCCTTAAAGTTTTTTCACAAAACAGTGACACTTTTATGCCGGTTAATAATTTGCTTTTCAGGGCTTCCCCCAAAAATGTAGATGGTGTATCCATTGATAGCACAAAATTTTCCTTTGAAATTGATATTCCCAAGGAAGTTATAGATCTTGCTAAGGATTCACTTATATATTATAAAGCATTTGCAATTGTTGACAGTCAGGGAAATGCCTATATAAAACCTCTTGACTTTTTAAAATTAAAAGGCTATCTTGGAGTTACAGTATACACACTGGAGAGATAATTATGATCAAACTACTGCTTATTTTTTATCCCCTTTATATGACCACGGGAGAAAACCTCCCTTCAATTTATCCTTTTGGAAGTCAGAGCATTTATTTTAATCCTGCAATAATTGGTTCAGAATTTAACCCTTCCTATACTATTTCACTTCTTGGAACTAACCTTGCCCTTACCAATAATGCTTTATCAATATCCCTTTACAATGATATAATGTCTGCTACTGGTGATTCACTTAATAAAGAATTAAAAGACAAAATTTTAAAATACTCAGGTAACGCCTGGAAATTAAATCATCTTTCTTATTTTTCTCCTCTTTCTTTTTCAATAGGAAGGTTTGCTCTTGGGTTCAGATTAATTCAGGGAACTTTTATGATGATACCTGAACCCTGGTTAAGGCTTCTTTTTTACGGAAATGAACTTGATAAAGTTTACCATATGAATAAGGATAATACAGCACTCCAAGTTATTAATCTTTTTGAAATTAAAACAGGTTTTGGGCAGGGGATTTTTCTTGACAGAGAAGAGAAAATCAGATTGCTTTTAGGAACGGGGTTTTCTTTTTACATTTCAGGACCATACCTTGAACTTTCTGACATTGATGTAAAACTGAACTCCTCAAGTGATGCAATAACAGGAGCTGATTTTATAAGTATAAGGGCTGATACAAACTTTTTTAATTTCGGCTATTCAATGGATTTCGGTTTTGGTTTTGAATATAAGAAACTTTTTAACTTTTCTTTTGGATTTTCCAATATAGTATCAAATTTAAATTTTTCAAAAGGCGTAACTTACAATCACAGGGGTAATCTTGACTCCTTATATATAGGTGAAGGAATAGATTACGATACAATTGCAACCGATGATGTGGATACAATACCTGGAGCTTTCAGTATAAAATTACCTTTAATTTTTAGATTTTCAACCTTTTACAGGCATCCTGAAGAAAAATACAGGTTATTTTTCATGTGGGAGCAGGGATTTAAAAATACAGCCCTTTCAACAAAAACTCCGAGAATTTCTTTAGGAGGTGAATATTTCCCTCATCCCAGAATCCCTTTAAGAGCAGGACTTACTTTCGGAGGTTATGAAAGTTTTGCCCTTTCCCTGGGTCTTGGTATAATAAGCA
This sequence comes from Caldifarciminota bacterium, assembly GCA_965649145.1. Lineage (GTDB taxonomy): Bacteria > Hydrothermota > Hydrothermia > Hydrothermales > JAJRUZ01 > JBCNVI01. The sequence goes on from CBFGJR010000079.1 coordinate 1,832, forward strand.
GGGATATATCTTCCATAAATATAGGTATATCACAGCACAGGGGGATTTTTACAGGAACGAGGGGTCTTTCCTTATCCTTTTTAACTGAGTTTCACTCACCCTTTAAAGGGAAATTCAAATTTAAAATTATTGACTCTCTGACAAATAAGCCTGTAGCAAATGCTGTTTTAAGGTTAATTGATAAAAAAGATAAAAAAGTTTTCGAAGGTGTAAGTGATGGAAATGGTGAAATAAAGGGTGAAATTAAAGGAGGTAAATATAAATTTGAAGTTGAGGCAGATGATTACTATTCAAAATCAGGACCTTTTGAAATAAAGTCAGGAAAAGAAAAAGAAGAAAAAGTTCTATTAAAAACAAAATTTGGAATGTTAACACTTTATGTTAAAGATAGGGATAATGAGGAGCCTATAAGTGATGTGAATGTTACTATTCAATATAAAGAAAAAACTATAAAGGTTAAAACAGACAAAACAGGAACTCTAAAATTTAAACTGGAAAGAGGAGATTATACATTCAGGTTTGAACACCCTGACTATGTTGTAAAAACGGAAAGATATTCTATTGAACCAGGAACAGCTAAGGAAGCAGATGTTTTCCTTTCAACAAAATGGGGTATTGTTAAGGGTAAGGTTTTTAACGCCCAGACAATGGAGACTCTTTCAGGTGATATAGAAATTTATCCTGAAAATAAAGACAGTTTAATTCAAAAAATTGTGACTCCATCTGATGGAACTTACGAAACAAAACTCATTGAAGGTATTTATCTATTTAAAGTAAAAGTTCCCAATTATATACCACAGGCAGCCTATGTTCAGGTGAAAGGCGGATCTACATTAATAAAAGATTTTCCTATGTTAAAGGAAAAAATGGTATTTACATTCAGAAATATATATTTTGATTTCAACAAAGCAACCATTAGACCTGAATCTTATCCGATACTGGATTCAATTTCTATAATGCTCAAGGATAATCCTACCATAATTGTTGAAATAGGTGGTCATACTGATGAAAGGGGTTCAAATGCATACAATAAAAAACTGAGTCAGGCAAGAGCTGATGCTGTTAGAATTTATTTTATTGAGAAACATGGGATCGACCCATCAAGGTTAATTTCAATTGGTTATGGAGAAGATAGACCTGTCATAAGAAAAGCAAAAACTGAAGAAGAACACCAGATGAATAGAAGGGTTGAATTTAAAATACTGGGAGAAAAGAAATAATTTAAACTAATCTTTCAAAATTTTCTCTGGGTTAAATAAGGGATTATCATTAAAACTTATGCGATAAATATCACTCTGGATTCTGTTCTTTAAATCTTCAAAGATATATACATAATTTTTAAGAAGAAATCTCACCACATCATATCTTTCAATTTTTTTACATAATCTTATAAGCTCTCTTATTATTATAATATGTAGAATAGGTATGGGATATTTAAAAATTTCTTCAAATAGAAGTTTCAGATCCTCGCTTAATCTTGTGCTTTCCTTAATTTTCTTAATTGCTTTGATATAAAACTTCTGGTAAAAGGGGAAATTTGGATTTTCTTCTATCTCTTCTGTTTCTATTTTTTTTA
>CBFGJR010000080.1:0-3388 GCA_965649145.1 Caldifarciminota bacterium
TTCCTTTTCAGAAACATATATCACATATATAAGATTTTTTTCTTTTTTTTCATAATTTTCCATTGCAATCATTAACCTTTCAACACCAAAGGCAAAACCGATGCCGGGTGTATCTATTCCACCAATGATTTTCATTAAATAATCGTATCTTCCGCCTCCTCCAAGTGCATCCTGAGCACCTAATTTTTTAGATATAATTTCAAATGCAGTTTTTGTATAATAATCAAGACCCCTGACAATAAATGGATTTTCAATAAACTTGAAATTTTCCCTTGTGAGTAGATTTAAAAGTTTTTCATGATGTTTTAAACATTCCTCACATAAAAAATTTTTTAGTGGTTTTAGAAAATTTATTTTATCTCTATCTTTTTTACAATCTATGATTCTTAAAGGATTTCTCTCATATCTTTGTCTGCAGTTTACGCAGAAATCCTTTATTTTTTCTTTTAATTCTTCTTTTAAATATTCTGAATATTTTTTTCTATCATCCGGGCAGCCAAGGGAGTTTATTTCAAATACATAGTCCTTTATATTTATTTCCTTTAAAATAGTTTCAGCAAGAATTAAAATTTCAAGGTCAATGTGAGGCTCTTTATAACCCACAGCTTCAGCACCCAGTTGATAGAATTCCCTGTATCTTCCCTTTTGGGGTTTTTCGTATCTGAACATATTTAGAAAGTAAGAGAATTTTGAAGGGAGTTCTATGTTTTCTTCAACAATGGCTCTTAGAACAGGAGGTGTTCCCTCGGGTCTTAAGGCAAGTTTTCTTCCTTTTAAATCTTCAAAAACATACATTTCCTTTTCTACTATATCAGTTGTTTCACCTGTTGATTTTTCAAAAAGTTCTTTGGATTCAAAGACGGGTGTAATTATGAAGTTGTATCCAAATAAATCAAATACTTTTTTTGATTTTTCAAAAATAAAGATGAATTTCTCAAATTCCTCTCCATATATATCCCTTGTTCCACGAATTCTTTGATATTTTTTTTCCATTTGAATTAAAATTTTAAATTAAAGGTTCAAGCCCTTTCCATTTCAAAAAGGAGAAATTGTGAGAAAATATCTATTTTTATTAATAATATTCTCACTGAATTTTATTTTATCCTGTAAGAAGAAAGAGGAAAAAAAATTAACAGGAACCCCGATAGCAAAGGTTGGTAATGTTTATATTACTCAGGATGACCTTGAAAGGGGTTTACCGCAATTTGCATACCAGCTTATGGGAGAGGAACAGAGAAAAGAATTCTTTAATTATGTGATTGACCTTGTAATTTTTTCTCTTGCTGCTGAAAAAGAGGGTATGGATAAGGAGCCCTTGATGAAAGAAAGACTTTTATGGGCAAGGAGGATGGTTTTATCTGATGAGTATTTTAGGAGGAAAACACAGAATATAATAGTCAGGGAGTCAAAAGTTGATTCCTTTTATAGAATTTTTGAAAATGACTTTTTAAAGGAAATTGAGTTTGTTTATTTCTTTGTAAATACATTGAGGGATGCAGAGCAAATAAGAAATGCTCTAATGCAGGGTGTTCTGACACCAAAATTAATAGAGGAGTTAACTTCAAAATATAATGCAATAGGTGATATTACAAGTGTAAATGCAGGATACTTGCATCTTGAAACAGCACTTCCCTTTCCAAAAGAAATAGCCCAGGCTCTTTTAAATCTTCCAAAGGGACAAGTTTCTGATGTTATTTCTGTTCAAAATCCTCCTGGATTTGCTATTGTTAAAATTTTAAGTACTTCACCAACAAAACTCTCAAAGAACAATATTTTGAGTGATATAAGGCAATATATTCAATTTACAAAGATAATTAAGGTTAAGGATTCCCTTAGAGAGGAGCTCAAGAAAACTTTTCCCCTTGAAATTTATACAAAAGGGGGGAAATAACAGGTTCAATTCCCTTGTGATAAAAAAAATTTAAATAAAATGAAAGTAGGAATCTGTGGTGCAGGAACAATGGGAAATGGTATTGCCCATGTTTTTGCCTTAAATGAATTTGATGTAATTTTACAGGATATTTCAATGGAGATTCTTGATAGGGCAATTAATACAATCTCCCAAAATATGGATCGTCAGATTAAAAAGGGAATAATTAATGAAAAGTCAAAAAATTTAGCCTTATCAAGAATAAGAAAAACAGTTTCACTTGATGATTTTTCCGATTGTGATCTTATAGTTGAAGCAGTTTTTGAAGATGTGGGAGTTAAAAAGGAACTTTTCAGGAAATTAGATAAAATTGTAAAGAAAGATGCAATATTTACTTCAAATACTTCATCCATATCAGTAACTCTTCTTGCTTCTCAAACAGAGAGAGAGGAAAAATTTGCTGGAATGCATTTTTTTAATCCCGTTCCAGTTATGAAACTTGTGGAAATAGTTAAAGGATTGAGAACATCTGATGATACAATAAAATCTGTTTTTGAACTTGCAAAAAAACTGGGAAAGGAACCAGTAATTGTAAATGATTACCCTGGGTTTGTTTCAAACAGAGTTTTAATGCCAATGATTAATGAGGCAATTTATGCTTTAATGGAGGGTGTTGCCTTAAAGGAGGAAATAGATAAGGTTATGAAACTCGGGATGAATCATCCGATGGGTCCCCTTGAACTGGCAGATTTTATAGGTCTTGATGTTTGTTTAAATATAATGGAGGTTTTATATAGAGATCTGGGTGACCCCAAATATAGACCATGTCCACTTTTAAGAAAAATGGTTGAGGCAAATTTACTCGGAAGAAAAAATGGAAAGGGTTTTTATGACTATACAAGGGGGTAAATTTTAATGAAGGGAAAATAGATTTTAAAAAATTAAGAGAAATTCAAAGGAATCTTGCTAAGAAGGTTAAGTTAAAAAAAGTTAAAAAAGATAAAATAAGATACTTTGGTGCCTGTGATGTTTCCTATAAAGGAAATAAGGCAAAAGGCGCGATTGTTATTTATGATGATTATAAAAAGGAAATAGTTTTTGAAGGAGTTGTTAATAAAAAGGTTAATTTCCCCTATATTCCAACTTTTTTATCTTTTCGAGAAATTAATGTTTTAGAGGAACTTTATAGAAAATCTCCTGTTAAACCTGATATTTTATTTATAGATGGTCAGGGTATCTTGCATCCTTTAAAATTTGGACTTGCTTCACATTTTGGTGTTCTTTATAATGTTATAACAATAGGGATTGCTAAAAAAAGATTGGAAGGAGTGATTAAAAAAATGCCTGAAGAGGTAATGGAAGCAGAACCTGTTTATATTGATGGGAAGGTAAAAGGATTTTGTTTGAAATTATCAAAGGGTAAAAAATATTTGTGGGTATCACCTGGAAATCTGATAACACCAAGAGATGCTCTTCTTTTAACATTAAAATTCATAAAAGATGGTAATCATTTTTTAA
>CBFGJR010000081.1:0-3228 GCA_965649145.1 Caldifarciminota bacterium
TGAATTTTTAAAATATTTATAGTATTATTTTAAAACTAAAAAGGGTTCAATTCCAGAATTAAAATCAAAAAAATGTTTAACTTTATCTTTCTCATTTCAATAATAAACAAAGCCCCGGAAGTTGGGGTGGTTGAAAGGATTGGCTCTTTTTTACCAGGTGATATTTATTTTTTTAATTCAGAGGGGAAAGAGTTTACTTTAATGGATTTTTCTTTAAATAAGAAACCCTTTGTTCTTGTCCCTGTTTTTTTTAGTTGTAAAATGGTTTGTCCCATGATGCTTAATGAAATTGTAAATAATCTTGAAAAGATTTCATTAAAATTAGGTAAAGATTTTTATATTATTGTTTTTAGTTTTGACCTTAAAGATGATGTAAATAAGGCATCACAGATGAGAAGAGAATACTTATCCTCTTTGAATAAGAATATTGATGAGGTGGGTTTTAATTTTACAATTTTGAAAGACTCCTTTAATCTTTATAAATTGACTTCTTCCCTTGGTTTTTATTTTAAAAAAGAAAATGGCACTTTTATTCATCCAAGTGCTTACATTTTTATTTCACCAGATTTAAAGATAGTAAGGTATATTTATGGTCCTGACCTTTTGCCCCTTGATTTTGAGCTTGGATTACATGAAGCCTCAGAGGGTAAACTGGGTGGAATTAGAGTTAAAGCTACAAAATTCTGTTTTAATTATGACCCAAAGGGAAGAAAATATGTTTTTAATTTTATTAAAGTTTTTATGATTTTTTCCTTATTTTTTGTTATTTCTTTTGCCTTATTTTTATCAATTTTTATTAAAAAGGATAAAAGGGAGGAATAAATGGAAATTTATTTGCCTTATTATAAAGCAGAAAGTAGATTTAGAGGGATTTTTTCCTGGGTCTTTTCCACAGATCATAAGAGGATAGCCATTCTTTATCTTGTTACAATCACAGCATTCTTTCTTGTTGCTGTTATCCTGGGATTTCTCATGAGAATTGAACTTATGAAAACAGGAAAACAGATTTTTGATGCAAGGACATATAACCAGATTTTTACCCTTCACGGTGTAATAATGATATTTTTATTTGTAATTCCCGTAATTCCTGCTGTTATTGGTAATTTCTTCCTGCCAATTTTAATAGGAGCAAGAGATGTGGCATTTCCAAAAATAAATTTACTCTCATGGTGGTTATTTCTTTCTGGTGGAATTGTTGCCTTAATTTCCCTTCATACAGGAAAGGGTTTTGCTGATACTGGATGGACATTTTACGCCCCTTACAGTTTAAGAACGGGAACTAATGTTGCTTTAGCTGCCTTCGCTGCTTTTCTTATCGGTTTTTCCTCAATATTAACAGGTCTCAATTTTATAAGTACGGTTCACAGATTGAGGGCAAAAAATTTCAGATGGTTTAATCTTCCACTTTTTGTGTGGGCTACTTATGCCACTTCCTGGATTCAGGTTATTGCAACACCAGTAGTTGGGCTTATTCTTTTCCTTGTTATTCTTGAGAGAGTTTTTGGGATAGGACTTTTTGACCCTTCAAAAGGTGGTGACCCTATCATGTTTCAGCACATATTCTGGATTTATTCCCATCCCGCTGTATATATAATGGTCCTTCCAGCAATGGGTGTTATTTCTGAAATTATTCCTACTTTTTCAAGAAGAAGAATTTCAGGTTATAAGGCAATTGCTCTTTCTTCCCTTGCTATAGCCTTTATTGGTTATCTTGTCTGGGGACATCATATGTTTACAAGTGGAATGGCTGATTTCGCAAGGGTAATTTTTTCCCTCCTTACCTTTCTTGTTGCTGTTCCTTCAGGTGTTAAAGTTTTCAACTGGGTAGCAACCTTATATAAAGGTTCTATTGATTTAAAATCCCCTTTACTTTTTGCTCTTGCCTTTATTTTCTTATTTTCCATAGGTGGTTTAACAGGGCTTATAAACGGTGCCCTTGCATCTGATATTCATATTCATGATACTTACTTTGTAGTAGGACACTTTCATTATACCATGTTTGGGGGAGTGGGATTTGCTTTTTTTGCAGCAATGCATTACTGGTATCCAAAAATGTTTGGTAAAATGTATAATGAAAAGCTTGCAAAAGTTTACTTTTTACTTATGTTTACTGGATTTAATATTCTTTACTTTTCTATGTTAATTCTTGGAGTTATGGGAATGCCGAGGAGATATTATGATTATTTACCTCAATATGAGCCCTTACAGTTTATTGCAACAATTGGTTCATGGATTTTAGTTCCCGGTATCTTTCTTATGGTTTTCAATTTTGTCTATCATCTTTTTAAAGGGAAAAAAGCTCCGCAAAATCCATGGGGTGGAGTAACACTTGAATGGACAATTCCTTCACCACCCCCTCAGGAAAATTTTGATTCAGAAGTTATAGCACCAGATGAACCTTATGATTTTAAGAAGATTAGAGAGAAAATAAAAACTCAAGTTTTATAAAGGAGGATTATTAATATGGAAAAGGTAATGGAAGTTTCTCTTCTCCGTCACAGGGATAGAGTTGGTGCTAAAATTGGGATGTGGCTTTTTCTTTTTTCAGAGCTCCTTTTCTTTGGTGGGCTATTTCTTTTTTACTCTGTTTTTAGATTCTCATTTCCTCTTGATTTTGCTAAAGGTTCAAGAGAATTAAATTTAACTATAGGAACGATAAATACACTTATTTTGCTTTCAAGCAGTTTAACTGTTGCTCTTTCAATTGCTGCTTTTGAAAAGGGAAAAAAAAGTCATTCACTATTTTTTATATTCTTAACGATATTTTTTGGTATTTTATTTCTTATTAATAAATATTTTGAATGGTCGGATAAGATTCAACATGGAATATACCCTGGTTCGGAATTTTTATCAAGTTTACCAAGGGGGGAGGCATCCTTTTTTAATCTTTATTATGTTATAACAGGTATTCATGGTTTACATGTTTTTATCGGTGTTGTAGTTTTTATAGTGATGTTTTTTATATATTCCAGGGAGCCAAGTAAAAAGATTGATTTATGGGGAAAGGAACTTGAAAGTTTTAAAGGTAAAAATATTATGGGAATAACAATTGATGAAAATGTAAAGGAAATAAAAATAGATATAAGGTTAAAGGAAGACCCATCAATTGTAAAAAAGGTTGATTATATAAAGCTTTTTAACGCGGGTTTATACTGGCATTTTGTTGATATTGCATGGATATTTATTTTCCCTCTCTTCTATCTAATTTAGGAGGTTAAAAATGGAAAA
>CBFGJR010000082.1:0-3212 GCA_965649145.1 Caldifarciminota bacterium
TTGATTTTTTTCTATAAATGGATTAAATTAAATGATATGGCAAATTTTAAACTTGTTACAGACCTTAAACCAAAAGGAGATCAACCCAAGGCAATAAGGGAATTACTTCAAGGTCTTGAATCAGGTCTAAGACACCTGGTTCTCCTCGGTGTTACAGGAAGTGGGAAAACCTTTACAATAGCAAATGTAATAAAAGAATGGGGTAGACCCACTTTGATTATTTCCCATAATAAAACCCTTGCTGCACAAATTTATGGAGAATTAAAACAATTATTTCCTGAAAATAAAGTTGAATACTTTATTTCTTACTATGATTACTATCAACCTGAAGCTTATATCCCCGAAACGGATACTTATATAGAAAAAGATGCTTCAATTAATGAGGATATAGAAAGATTAAGACTAAGGACAACTTCTTCACTTTTAGAAAGAGATGATGTTATTGTTGTTGCCTCTGTATCCTGTATTTACGGACTTGGAAATCCTGAAGAGGTAAGAAAGATTTATCTTATTTTAAGTGAAGGCCAGAATATTGAGAGAGACGCAATTTTAAGGAGATTTGTTGACCTTTATTATTCAAGAAATGATTTTGAACTTGCAAGGGGAAGATTTAGAGTTAAGGGTGATGTAATAGAACTTATACCCGCCTACGAAGATTACCTTGTTAGAATAGAGATGTTTGATGACTGGATAGAAAAAATAGAATTAAGGGATAAAGTATCAGGTAAGGTTTTTGAAAGAAAAAAGAAAATAGCTATTTATCCCGCATCTCATTATGTGACAACAAGACCTACCCTTGAAAGAGCCTTAAAATCAATTGAAGAAGAACTGGAAGAGAGACTTAAAGAATTAAGGGAGAACGGGAAATTACTTGAAGCCCAGAGATTAGAACAGAGAACAAGATACGATCTTGAAATGTTAAGAGAAATCGGCTATTGCCCTGGAATAGAAAACTATTCAAGACACTTTGATGGAAGGAGAGAAGGTGAAAGACCAAGATGTCTTCTTGATTATTTTCCCAGTGAATTTTTATGCATAATAGATGAAAGTCATGTTACAATACCACAGTTAAGAGCAATGTACAGGGGGGATAGGTCAAGAAAGGAAGTTCTTGTAGAACATGGATTTAGATTGCCTTCTGCTCTTGATAACAGACCCCTAAGGTTTGAGGAATTTGAAGCACTTCTTGATAGAGTAATATATATGTCTGCAACACCCGGAGAATATGAAATAGAAAAGGCAAAGGGTAGAGTTGTGGAAATGATTGTAAGACCAACAGGACTTGTTGACCCTGAAATTGTTGTAAAACCTACAAGAGGTCAGATTGATGATTTGATGGAAGAAATAAGGAAGGTAAGGGAAAAAGGGGAGAGAGCTTTGGTTACAACATTAACAAAAAGGATGGCTGAAGACCTTGCTGAATACTTATCCTTGGCAGGATTTAGAGTTAAATACCTTCATTCTGAAGTTCATCCAATAGATAGGGTTGAGATTTTAAGGGATTTAAGGCTTGGTAAATTTGACTCTATTGTTGGTGTTAATCTTTTAAGAGAAGGTCTTGATTTACCCGAGGTTTCCTTAGTTCTAATACTTGATGCTGATAAAACCGGGTTTCTAAGAAGTGAGACTGCTTTGATTCAAACTGCTGGAAGAGCTGCAAGAAATAAAGCTGGAAAAGTTATTCTATATGCTGATGAAGTAACCCTTGCTATGAAAAAGGCGATAGAGGAAACAGAAAGGAGGAGAAAAATTCAGATGGAATATAATGAGAAACACGGTATTATTCCTGAAACTATAAAAAAGACGAAGGAGCAAATTTTAATGACAACAATTGTTGCGGATGCAAGAATTGAGGCAAGGGATGAGTATGAGGATGTTGAAAAAGAGATAGAAATTTTAAAATCAACCCTTGATAAAATCACCCTGATAGAAGAACTTGAAAGAAGGATGAAAGAAGCTGCTGACCTTTTTGAATTTGAAAAGGCTGCAAAATACAGGGATGCTTTATTTGAATTAAGAAAGTCCTGATTTATTTTTAGAAAATCTATAAACATCCTTTTCCCTTACATAGAAAATCATGTTTCTATATTCGGGTTTTCTATTCATAATTACTTTTATTTCTCCCTTTTTTGTATCTATACTATTACCATTAAATAAAACATCAACAATATCACATTTTAAAACATAATATTCTCCTATAAAATCAAAAGAATACAATCTAACATAAAATTCATAGTTTTTGCCTTCCTGTTTTGTAAGATAAAATTTTTCAGGTCTAATACAGAAAATAAAGTCACCAGATTCAATAATATTAATTCCGTGTGTCCCTATAAAACTTGCAACAAATAAATTTTCAGGCTTTTCATAAATTTCTTCTGGTGTACCAATTTGCATTGTTTCACCTTTATTTAAAATACATATTCTGTCAGCAAGGGTCATTGCTTCAATCTGGTCATGGGTTACATAAATTGTTGTTATATTTAAACTCCTTTGAAGATTTTTTAGTTCACTCCTCATTTCTGTTCTTAATTTTGCATCAAGGTTTGATAAAGGCTCATCCATCAAAAAAATTTTTGGATTTCTAACAAGTGCTCTTGCCAGTGCCACTCTTTGCTGCTGACCACCTGAAAGTTCACCTGGCTTTTTTTCAAGTATATCTTCAATTTTTAAAAATTCAGATACCCACCTCAACCTTTTTACCCCTTCCTCCATCTTAATTTTTTTTATTTTTAAAGGAAAAAGAATATTATCTTTAACTTTCATATGAGGATATAAAGCATAGTTCTGAAAAACCATTGCTATATCCCTCTTACCCGCTTCAAGATTTGTGATATCTTTTTCATCAAGAATAATTTTGCCATTATCAGGTTTTAAAAGTCCTGCAATGATTTTTAAAAGTGTTGTTTTACCACATCCCGATGGTCCTAAAACAACAAAAAATTCACCTTTTTTGACTTCTAAATTTATATTCCTTAAAATTTCCTCTTTTTTTATTCTTTTATAAAGTTCCCTTATTTCAAGATAATCCACAACTTACTTTACTTTCAATACCTTTTTATTTTTAGGATTTATATAAATTCCTCTTTTATTGATCTTTATAGCTTTCCTCCCTGTTATGTCATAGAAATTTTTTTTACCAAACTTATCAAATTTTGGAATATCTTTTTCTGTAATTTTTAAATATAGATTTATCTTTTTTAAAGCATTTGATA
>CBFGJR010000083.1:0-3189 GCA_965649145.1 Caldifarciminota bacterium
AATATTTTTTGCAAGATATCTTGCCATATAGGCAGCAGACCTGTCTACTTTTGTCGGGTCTTTACCTGAAAAACAACCACCACCATGTCTTGAATATCCACCATAGGTATCTACCATTATTTTTCTACCAGTTACTCCTGAATCTGCCTGAGGACCACCGATTACAAATCTACCTGTTGGATTTATAAAATACTTTGTTTCTTCATCCGTTTTAATATTTTCTTTTCTTAATACATATTCTATTACATGTTTATATAAATCATCTCTTAATTCCTCAATACTTATATCAGGGTCATGTTGTGCTGATAATACAACTGCCTCAACCCTGTAAGGTTTTCCTCCTCTATATTCTATCGTAACCTGTGATTTGCCATCAGGTCTTAAATAATCTAAAATTTTATTTTTTCTAACTTCAGCAAGCCTTCTTACAAGTTTATGGGCAAGCATTATCGGCATTGGCATATATTCAGGGGTTTCATCAATTGCAAAGCCAAACATCATTCCCTGATCTCCTGCACCACCTGTATCAACTCCCATTGCTATATCTTTTGCCTGTTCCTGTATTGCAGTTAAAACAGCAACAGATTCGTAATCCATACCATAAGCAGGGTTTGTATAGCCTGCATTTTTCACAACATCTCTAACAATATCAGGAATCTCAACATAGCAATCTGTTGTTATTTCTCCGGCAACAATAAGAACACCCCTTGTGGTCATTGATTCAACTGCAACCCTTCCATGCTTATCTTTGCTTATTATTTCGTCAAGAATTGCATCAGAAACCTGGTCACATATCTTATCCGGGTGCCCCTCTGTAACCGATTCAGATGTAAATATAAATCTCTTTTCCTTCATAAATACTTTCCTCCTTTTAATAAGTTTTCAATTATTTTTGCAAAAACATCAAACTCAACATTAACAATCTCCCCTTCTTTTTTAAGAGAAATTGTTGTATTCTTATAAGTATAAGGTATTATTTTAAATATTCCTCTATTTTTTTTCCTTTCAAAAAGTGTGAGAGAGATTCCATCTATTGCAATTTGTGCTTTTTGATAAAGGTACTTCTCAAAATTTTTATCAAACTCAATTTCCATCTTTATTTCTTCCTTATTTTTTGATAATTTTTTTATTTTGCCAACCCCATCTACATGTCCTGTAACAAAGTGCCCCCCTATTTTATCTCCTATCTTTAAGGCTATTTCAAGATTCACAGGATAGCCATTTTTTAAAACTTTCCCGAATTTTGTTGTTTTAAGGGTTTCCTCTGATAAGAAAACTTCAAAACTTTTACCATCAAATTTTTCAATAGTTATGCATGCCCCATCAATACTTATACTATCCCCCTCTTTTAAATCTATTTCTCCTTCATATTCTATTTTCACCCTTTTACCTTTCCCTTTACTTTCAATTCCCACAATTTTCCCTACACTTTTTATAATTCCTGTAAACATTTGTCCCACAATTTCATTTTTTCCCTGACATCAAAAAGGGTTGACTCGGCTACTATTTTTGCCCTTTTATTTCCCTCTTCAATTATCTCAATCAATTTTTTAATATTCTTTTTAAGGATATTTTTTTTATTTCTGAATTCTGAAAGAAACTCGTTCATCTTTTTTGCACAATTTTTTTTACATTCTACACAGCCAAGTTTTCCTGACTCACATCCTTCTTTTATTCCATTGATTTCTTCTTTATTTACAAGGTTATGATACTGAAAAACTGTGCATCCATCAGGATGCCCTTTATCTCCCATTTTTATTTTCAAAGGGTCTGTATACGCCTTCATTATTTTTCTTTCAATCTCTTCAGGCTCTTCATCTATAAATATTGCGTTGTTTAAAGATTTACTCATTTTTGCCTTACCATCTATCCCGGGAACCCTTGGTGAAGGAGTTAAAATTGGCTCAGGTATCGGAAATACCTCTCCATATAAATAATTGAATCTTCTTGCTATTTCCCTTGTTATTTCAATATGTGGAAGTTGGTCTTCTCCAACAGGGACAAGATTTGCCTTATAAATAAGTATATCTGCTGCCTGTAAAACCGGATATCCTAAATGCCCATAGGAAATATTTTCATCAAGTTCAAGTTCCCTTACCATTTCTTTCAGGGTCGGATTTCTTTCAAGTCTTGCTACTGTTACAAGCATTCCTAAAAGAAGGGAAAGTTCTGCATGTTCTTTTATCTGACTCTGTATAAAAATAACTGATCTTTCATAGTCTATTCCAACAGAAATCCAATCGCATACACATTCAATTATATTTTCTCTTAAATTATCCGTATTTTTATAATCGGTTGTCAAAACATGCCAATCAGCAACTTCATAAAAACATTCATATTCTTTTTGAAGATTAACCCAGTTTATAAGGGCACCGAAATAGTTTCCTATATGAATTTTACCTGTTGGTCTTAAACCCGATAAAACCCTCTTCATATTTCAAAATTAACTCCAACTCCAAAAGCAGAATTAAAAGTTGAGATAAATATTTCGCTAAAAAGACCTGTTTTTGTGGTAAATTTAAATAAAAATCCAAGTTTGACACAAACTGCAGGATAAACTTCTGTTTCATTTTCTCCTTTTATTTCTCTTGATTCAAAACCTATTCCCATTCCTCCTCCACCATAGGGAATAATCTGGAGTTTATCTTCAAGGGGTATCTTATAATCAAGTAGAAAATCTGTTAGGAAAAAAAAGTGGAGCAGTTTTTCTTCAAAATAAAAACCTGTGTAAGGAATTATAGAAATATTAAAGGGGTAATCTTTTTTCCCTTTAAAAACAAGGAAATTCAGGTCTCCCTGAATACCAATCCCTGCTTTTGTGTCTCTATCACTTTTAAATAAAAAAGCAGGTTTAATTCCACCTTCTAAGTTTTCACTTAATCTTGCTTCAAAAGATGTGCAAAATCCAAATCTTTCACCCGCCACAAAATAAATCCCGAATCCCGTATTTTTCACAGGTTCACATACATTAAATCCTGGCACTATTTGATTCATTATTAATACCAAAAATATTTTCATCTTTTCTCCTTTTAAAAAGTTTAATGTTAAAGAAAAAATACTTAAATTTTCAACTTGAAAAGGTATTTTGTTTTAATTTAAAATTAAATTGTGAAATTTATAAAATCTTTTTTCATTTCTTTTAAAAATTTGGTTTCAAAAAAAACTGATTATTTTTATGAAAAAGTTCCT
>CBFGJR010000084.1:0-3189 GCA_965649145.1 Caldifarciminota bacterium
GTGCTGGAGGTCTTGTGGGAAAAACTCTTTTAAGAGTTTTAGAAGAAAGGAAATTTCCCTTTGAAGAAATTTTTCCTTTCGGAGGAGAAAAAAGAGAAATAAAAATAAATGGAAAAGAATTTAAAATTGAAAAGTTTGAAGGAAAATTACCAGAATGTGATATTGTTTTCTCCTGTCTTGATACAAATGAAGCATCTGAAATTATACCTGAAATTGTAAAAAGAGGAAAAAGAGTTATTGATAATTCTTCTTTTTTCAGACTTCTTGAAAATGTTCCCCTTGTAATACCGGAAATAAATATAAGTGTACTCAAGAAAGAAGACCTCCTCATTGCCAATCCCAACTGCTCTACAATAGAGCTTTTACTTTCAATTTCTCCTTTTTTAAAATTCGGGATTAAAAGAATTTTTGTTTCCACATACCAGTCAGTTTCAGGCGCTGGTAAAAAGGGGCTTTTAGCCTACCAATATGAAAAAAGAGGTGAAATATACAGGGAAAGTCCTTTCCCTTACAAAATTTTTGAAAACCTGTTTCCATATATAGGAGAAATTAAAGAAGGTGAATCAGTTGAGGAAAGAAAGATTATTATGGAGAGTAAAAAGATTTTAAATAACAGGGACATAGAGATTCATCCAATATGTGTTAGAGTTCCCGTGCCTTATGTTCATTCACAATCGGTTTTTCTTGAACTTGAAAAAAGTGTAGAGGAAAAAGAAGTAATAGAAGAGATAAATAAAAGAAGTTATTTAAAATATGATGAAATCCCTTTGCCTATTAACTATATAGATAAAGATATTGTAGGAATCGGTAGAATTTATGTTAAAAAGAATATTGTTAAATTTTTTTCCTGTATGGACAATTTAAGAAAAGGGGCTGCAACCAATGCTTTGCAGATAGGAGAGTATTATGTCAGATAAAAAATCACACGGAGATAAGGTTCTTGAGATATATTTTAAGGAAATATCAAGGTATCCTATTCTTCCACCTGATGAAATAGATGAACTTGTCATAAAGGCTCAAAAGGGAGATAAAGTGGCAAAGGAAAAAGTAGTTCATTCCCTTTTAAGAATGGTTGTAAGCATAGCAATGAAGTATAGAGATTTTGGAGTACCTGTCCAGGATTTGATAAACGAAGGAAACCTCGGACTTCTAAGGGCAATTGATAAATTTGACCCGGGTAAGAAAGTTCACTTTATAGCATATGCACCTTACTGGATCAAACAGGCTATAACAAGAGCTCTTGATGAACAATCATCAACTGTTAGAATTCCCTCTGAGCATAGAACTGCAATAAGGAAAATTAAAAAGGCTGAGGAGGAACTCGGTTTTAAAAGGGGCGAAATAACCGAAGAAGATATAGCTAAGTTAACAGGTTTACCCTTGGAAGAAATAAAATTTGCAAAATCTATAATCAGTCAAGAGTTTTCCCTTGACCAGCTCACAATTGAGGGAGAAGAAAAATCTTCCTGGGAAGAAGTAGTGGACCAAAAATCTCTTCCTTCACCTGAAGTTGAATTTGCTGAGGAGAAAAGAAAATTGAAAATAAGAAAGATACTATCAAATTTACCATTAAGGGAAAAACTTATAATTTATATGTATACAGGTGCAGAATTTTCATGTTATGAAATACTTAAAATAATAAAGGAATACATGAAAATGATGGGTTATAATTTAGACCCCAAAGAATTAATAATTAATACAGTTCATAAAGTAATAAACAATTCACTGGATGAACTTAATAAACTGGGTGAGAGATGTTATGATTTTCTTAATAATCTTAAAAAAACGAATGACTTTGAATTATGGAAAAAAATTGCTAAAAACAAAACTCTTCTTGAAAAAATATTTCAATCAGATAAGATTGATATAAAGGAAGCAGTCCTTATTCACAGGTTCTGGAAATACATAGAGGATGATATAGAGAGAAAGAAGATTTTCCTAAAATGGACAAAGGAGGTTTTGCCGGAAAAAGATAAAAGGAATGTTTTTTTACTTTACTTTGCCCTTGATTCAGGTTATCCACAGATACTTGAATTTATAGGTGATTTACTTGGTATATCAAGAGAGAGAGTTAGACAGATAAAAGAAAGAACAATGAAGGAACTTCAGGAAAAATTTAAAAGGGAAAAGGTAGAAATTTGAAAATCGGATTCTTTCAGTTTAAACCCTATCATGGTGATAAAGAAAGGAACCTTGAAGTCATAAGGGAAATAACAAGAAAAAGCAAATCAGAATTGATTGTTTTTCCGGAACTTGCTACATCTGGATACCTTATTCCTGATAATTTTTTTTTAGAAAAAAATTCCTTTTCCATTCCTGATAGCAGGGAATTTGAAGAACTTTTTGAAACTGTTAAAAAAACAAAAACAGGTTTAGTAACTGGATTTCCTGAAAAAAGTAATGGAAGATTTTATAACTCTGCTCTTTATATTTTACCAGATGGGAAATTCGGTGTATACAGGAAAATTCATCTATTTTACAAAGAAAAATTATACTTTGAAAAAGGTGAAGACCCCTTATCTGGCTTATTTGAATTTAATGGATTTAAATTCGGGATAATAATATGTTTTGACTGGTTTTTTCCAGAACAGGTAAGGTATTTAACCTTAAAAGGTGTAAATATGATTTTACATTGTGCAAATCTTGTTTTACCATGGTCTCAGAGAGCAATGAGAATTTACTCTGTTATCAATAGAATTTTCACTTTAACCTGTAACAGAATAGGAGAGGAAAAATATGGTGATGAAAAATACATTTTTACAGGAAAAAGTCAGATTGTTTCTCCTTCGGGTAAGATAATAGCAAGGGCAAATTCTAATAATGAAATTCTAAAAATAAAAAAAATTGATTTAGAAGAATCTAAAAATAAAAACATAAATGAATACAACAACATATTTGAAGATATAAAAAATTTCTTCCCCTATAACATAAATTATATTCTTTAATTGAAAGAATTTAATTAAGAGTTATAGAATTTATTATGAAGAATAAAAAATTTCTTTTTATTTTATTATTATCCTTTTTTGTTATAACGGTTTTTACTATCTTATTATTAATCCTTTTTTTAAAACCTGGAAAAGAAAAAAGAATAAAGGAAATTCTAACAAAAGTTGTAATTCAAACTCAAGGGGAAATTGATTACATTCCTTCTGAAGTACCAATTCAATTTTCAAGAAAATTTTTAGGAGT
>CBFGJR010000085.1:0-3147 GCA_965649145.1 Caldifarciminota bacterium
TTAATACCTTATAGTTTAAAAATAAAGAATATTGAAAACTTATGGAGCAAAGAGGAGATAGAATTTTTAAAAAAATATGTTTTAAATAAATTTAAAGAAGATGTTAATTTTTTGTTTGATAAAGAAAAACCCCAAACTTTTGTAATTGAGAATGGCGGGGAATTCAAAAGTTTTGAAGATATTTTAAAATATTTTATAAATAATTCAGAAAAATTAGAGGAGGAAAAAAAGTTTATATATTTTTTATTCATTCTAAAATTAAAATTCATAAAATATAAAAAAGAAGATTTAAAAAAATACGAAAGGGAAATTTTATCAATTTTTAAAAAGGAGCCCTTAAAAAATCTTCTTTCTTTAATTTTAAAATCAGAATATTTTTATGAAAAATTACCAGAAAATTTAAGTGAAAAACTTGCTCAATCTTTTCATGTAAAATTTATAGATTTTTTAAAAATATTTCATACCTTCTATGTAGATGTTTATTTTGAAAATATACTCTTAGAAGAGAGCGAGGAGATTTTAAAATATCTTACAGGTTTTACAATTCCTGAAAAATATATAAGTAAATTTGAGAAGGAAATCCAGAATTTTAAAGAACTTAAAGAAAAAGAATCCCTTTTAAAAAAGTTAGAAATTCAGGAAAAGAAGATAATTGATGAATTAAAAGAGAGTATTAATTTAGAAATTGAGGATTTTTCAAAAGAAATAAAGGAGATTGTCTCAAAGAAAAAACTTAACTTATTTTTACCCTATATAAAAGAAAAAAGTGCAAAATGGCTTAGAGCATTTGGGATTATTCTGAGAGATTATAATTATCTTCAGAAGATGAAAATAGATTATGAAGGTAAATTTAAAACAGAAATCCCTAAAACTACTTTAAATAACCTTCCTTCCCCTTATATCTTGGTTAAAGAATGGGAAAAAGCAAAAAATATTTTTTTAAAAGAAGAATCAAAAGAAAAAAGAGCCTTAGAGAGCATATTCTTTGAATATTATTTGCATAAAAAAAAGGAAAAGAAGGACTTTGAGTTTTTTGAAGATTTTATTAAAAAAGGATTTATAAAGTTTGAGATGGATTTTGAAGCATTTGAAAGGGAATTATCCTATTTTTTTGAAGATAAATTTATTCCCGGTCTTATTTTGTGTCTTCTTTTAAAAAGTATAGTTATAATTCCTGAGGAAATCAAAAATGAAAATGCTGGGGATTTTTCATCCTGGATAGCCTTTAAGAAATTGCCTTGCGGAGATTATTATATTTTTAAAGATTTTGAAAATTTAAAAACATCTATGCCTTTTGAAATTCCTGAAAATTTTTATGATAGATTTAAAGAGACGGTCTCTGTGCTTGTTTATGACATAAGAGGTTCTACCTTTATGTCTCTTAAATTAAAAGATTCTGTTAAAGAATTCAATATAAAAAATGAATTTAATAAGGAAATGGTTTCAATAATTAAAAGATATGGTGGATTTCCTTTAAAGGATTTAGGTGATGGTGGAATAATACTATTCTCTGCCAATTCAAGAGAGGTTTTTGAAGAAGTTTTTGAAGAGGCTTTTTTACCAAAAGATAGAGTATTAAGAATACCCAAACTTTTTGAAAAGGAGGTTGATATAGTTCCTTCTCCTACTTCAAGTATAAATGCAATTTTATGTGCAAGGGATATGTATAAAAGTTCCTTAAAATTTATTAGAGAAAATTATCCAAAATATAGAGACTTTTTCCCTGATGTTGTTGAAAGTTTTCCTCCTTTGAAATCGCTTTTCAGGGTGGGGATAGGGATTTCGTCGGGGAAACCTGGTAAACATATTTATATAAATTATAATAGTTTTGGAGATATAGATGCCTCAGGCTGCATATTAAATATAGCGAATTTACTTGCGAAAGGGAAAAATCCTTTAAACTCTTTAATTTATATAGATTCAACTACATTTTTTTCCTTTTTACTAAACTCTCCTGAATGGGATATTGAGTGCGAAACTAAGGATATTTTTGAAAGAATAAAGTTTTATTTAGACAAAATGGACGAATTTTGGGTTTTTGATTTTCCTTTAAAGGAGATAAAAATAAGAATTGTTGGGACTGATCTTTTAGATATGCCTGATAAGGAGGAGGGGCTTGTTTTTCAAGTGCCTCCTGAAGTTGAATTTTGGAAGGATGATGAACTCTTTTTTAAAGAACATCCTTTAAGACTTGTATATGAAGTAATCCCCTATGAGACAAGGTGAAATTTTTATTGAAAAACTTTCAAAAGTTATGGGGAATTATGCTGGTGTAAGGAATCTTTTAAAAGAAATAATGGAATACATATTGAATGAGGAGAACCTTGATTCAGTTTTTATATATAGAAAGATAAAAGGTAAAATTTGTTTATGGGAAAAAAAAGGAAAGATAGATCTGCCTCTCGCTCTAAATGAAGATGAGGAATTTAATTTTGAAAATAATACTTACTTTATAAAATCAATTTATTCTTTTAAAAAAGAGGATGCGATTTTTGGTGCTTTTAAAAAGGATATAAATAAGGATAAGATTGCACAATATCTTCCTTTGATAGAAATAGTTTATCAGAGCATTACATTGAATGAGAAGATGCAGGAACTCCTTATAAAGGATGATTTGACCGAACTTTCAAATTCAAGATATTTCCATTTAATGCTTAAAAAATATGTTTCAAACAAAAAATATCATCCTGTAACATGCATATTTCTTGACCTTGATAACTTTAAAGAAATAAATGAAATTCATGGACATATTGTCGGTGGAAAAACACTCAAAGAGGTTGGAAAAAGACTTGATATGCTTTTTGAAAGTTTCCCAGGGGCGGTTCTCACAAGGTATGGTGGAGATGAGTTTACGATTTTACTTCCAAATGTAACTTTAGAAGAAGGTAAAGCAGTTGCAATAATGTTAAAAGAAAATTTTGAAACAAAAGAATTTGAAGTTTCTAATTATAAGTTTTTTATAACTGCGAGTTTTGGAGTAGCAACCTTTCCAACCTCAACAAAAAATCCTCACAAACTTTTAGCACTTGCTGATAAGGCAATGTTTAAAGTAAAAGAGAGAGGTAAAAATAATGTTGGAATTGCTTATTCTGAAACGGATTTTTAAAAGGAGGGGATATGGAAAGGGAAGAAGTGAAAAAAAGAATT
>CBFGJR010000086.1:0-3131 GCA_965649145.1 Caldifarciminota bacterium
AGGGTATACAAGATGGGAAAAGTTTCCAAAGAAAATTGAGGAACCTGATAAAAAAATAAGATTTGCTGAGATAAAATTTTTAATACTTTTATTTAAAAAGGTGTTATCAAGGAAAATAAAAATTGTAAAGAAAATAAAGGGAAGTTCACCAAGAAGAAAAACTGTCATAAGAGAAATTGTTATGTAATATATGTTTTTCCTATTTTCAATTAAAACAAATATTGGAAGAATTATTATTGATATGTAATCAAAGGGAAAATAAAAAGATGGGATATCGTATTTTGTTTTTAAACTAAAAATTTTTAAAATTGCTGAAAGGTACCCCCAGATTGAAAAACTCAAAATTTCGCTGTATTTGATTTCTATTTTAAAAAAGAGGGGAATAAGAAAAATTGTTAACAGAGCGTAGAATAAACCCTGCTTGGCATTAAAGTCAAAAATATAACCACCTTCCCCGAAATATTTCAAAAAGTAACCAGGGATACCTCCCACAGTTATTATGATAAAAAAGGGAAAAACAAAAGCAAAAATTGATTTTAAAATACTTTTACTTTTAAATAAAACATAAAATGATATTAAAAAGCATATCATAAAAACCTCAATAACCTGTCCAAGCGATATACCGACCCTTTCAAATTCTCCCCTTATTAAGTTTAAAAGCAAATCTTTAATTGATTCGGGATATTTAAGCATTTTTCCTCCACCATATATAAAGTCAATAAGAGGTGTAATAAAAATTAAAGGGGAAAAGTGAGTGAAAATAATTAATACTTTCTCTTTTTTTTCCTTTAAAATTGCTGAATTAAAAATAACAAGAATTAAAAGAAGGGAGGAATAAAAGAAAAGGTGGTGAATGGAGTATAAAAGGGAATCGTAAAGGGAGGGTGTTCTTAAGATTTTAAAATCTCCCTCTAAGGCACTTTCAAGCAAATCTCTTAGAAAAAATATACTTATAAGAAAAAAGAAATGTTCTTTTTGAAAATTTTTTCCTTCAATATTTAAAATTGTTTTTTTGATTAAGTTAAACACTATAAAAATTATAAGGAAACTTTAAGGAGGTATTAAATATGGCAAAAAGGGTTTTAATTCTTGGTGCCGCTGGAAGAGATTTTCATAATTTTAATGTTTTTTTCAGGGACAATGAGGGTTATGAAGTAGTAGGATTTACAGCGACTCAAATTCCTGGTATAGAGGGAAGAAAATATCCTCCTTCTCTTGCAGGTAAACTTTATCCTGATGGTATTCCTATTTATTTAGAGGATGATATGGAAAAAATTATAAAAGAAAAAAGGGTTCAAATTGTTGTTTTTGCTTATTCTGATGTTTCCCATATTTATGTTATGAATAGGGCTTCAAGGGCACTTTCATGTGGTGCGGATTTCTGGATTTTAGGACCTGAAAGTACAATGATAAAATCAAATAAGCCAGTTATTTCTGTATGTGCTGTAAGAACAGGAAGCGGAAAGAGTCAAACTTCAAGAAGAGTTGCTCAAATATTAAGAGACCTCGGAAAAAAAGTTGTAGTTGTGAGACACCCTATGCCTTATGGAGACCTTGAGAAAATGAAAGTTCAAAGGTTTAAATCAATAGAAGATTTAGATAAGTATAAGGTAACTATTGAGGAGAGGGAAGAGTATGAACCCCATATTAATAGGGGTTCTACTGTTTTTGCAGGTGTTGATTATGGAGAGATTTTAAAGCAGGCTGAAGAGGAAGGTGATGTGATTTTATGGGATGGTGGTAATAATGATTTTCCTTTTTATAAGCCTGATTTACATATAGTTGTTGCTGATCCATTGAGAGTTGGACATGAGGAGACCTATCATCCAGGAGAAACAAATTTAAGAATGGCTGATGTTGTAATAATAAACAAAGTTGATTCAGCTCCCTTTGAAAATATTTATAAACTAAGGAGTAATATAGAAAGACTTAACAAAAGGGCAATCATCCTTGAAGCAGCATCTCCTATTTTTGTGGAAAATAAGGAAGTTATAAAAGGTAAAAGGGTTTTATGTATTGAGGATGGTCCAACTCTCACTCATGGAGAGATGGATATAGGTGCAGCCTATATAGCAGCAAAGAAATTTGGTGCAAGAGAGATTGTATCTCCCTTACCCTATGCTGTTGGCTCAATAAAGGAAACCTTTGAAAAGTATCCTCAGACTCAAAAAGTTCTTCCTGCAATGGGATACGGTGAGAAGCAGATAGAGGAACTTAAGGAGACTATTTATAAAACCCCTTGTGAGTCTGTTGTAATTGGAACCCCAATTAATTTGGCAAATCTTTTTGATATAGGAAAACCATGGGCAAGGGTAAGGTATGAGTTACAGGAGATAGGGGAACCGACTCTTGAAGAAATAATAAAGGAATTTCTCGGTAAATTATGAAAATAAAAAGTGAGTACATTTTATTAGTTTTAGCCCTTTTAACAGGTTTTTTTACTTTTTATCTTTCCCTTTTAGCAACACCTGCTGAGAGGAAGATGGGAGAACTTGTAAGAATAATGTATATTCATGTTCCACAGGCCTGGATTTCTTTTGTTTCCTTTACCTTAGTTTTTATTTTCAGTGTTATTTACCTTTTTAAAAGAGATTTAAAGTGGGATATACTTGCTGAAACATCGGGTGAAGTAGGACTTTTATTTATAATCCTAACCCTTATTACAGGAATGTTATGGGCAAAGTCAGTATGGGGACATTTCTGGGTCTGGGACCCAAGATTAACAACCACTTTAATCTTATTTTTTCTATATACTGCATATATGATTTTCAGAGAATTTATTGAAACCCCTGATAAAAGGGCAAGATTTTCATCAGTTCTCGGTATCATAATTTATGTTGATGTCCCCCTTGTTTATTTTTCTGTGAAATTATGGAGATCCGTCCATCCATCCGCTTTTAAACCTGGTGATGTTTTGATAACAGCATCAATGCGGTTAGCCTTATTTTTAAATGTTTTACCCTATATTTTTCTTTTTATACTTATTTTTCTTTTGAGATATAAGTTAGCAAAAAGGGAACTGAAAAAATTGGAGGAAACTTTATGAAATATTTATATATTTCTTATATAGTTGTCTGGACAGGAATATTACTCTATCTTATATACCTTCACAGCAAATTAAAAGAATAAAA
>CBFGJR010000087.1:0-17040 GCA_965649145.1 Caldifarciminota bacterium
TTTCACCCTTAAAAACAAGTTCCATATTCTCTGTATAATTTAATAAAAACTTAACTATATTTTTTTCCCTGCCTTTTAAAACAGTTGTATCCATTGGAAAAATGGGTAATATAACATATTTTAAATTAATTAAATTTAAAAGATTCCTATTTTTAATTAAATTCTGCGGGTTAAACATAACTGATTCACCTGCACCTATAAAATCCTGATACCTTTTAAGGGGATTACCCACATATCCTCCTGCATCTTCAATTCCGTAAATTGTTAAAATACCGTCATTGTCGTGCTCATAGAGTTTGGGAAAATAAAAAACCCTGAAAGAACCCTTATCTTTTTCCAAAAAATCTATAACCTCATCTTTTTGAAGATAATCTTTAAGTTCTGTTGTTTTTAGAAAATTTGGTCTCAAAAATATAAAAACTTCTAAAAAAGTAATGATGGGGAAAACTAAAAATAATATTTCCTTTTCCAGATTAATCTTTATCACATAAAAGATAACATAAACAAAAATTAGTTCAAAGAAAAGAATATAAACATTCTTAACAAAAAGGTCCATTGCTCTATCAAAGGCAAGAAATTTTTGATTTATTTCCTCTCTGCTTAATGAATAATTAGTTATAAAATCCCTTAATAAATTTTTTAGAGGTGAGAAAAAAACAATGATAAGAATAAATAAAGTCAAAAAAATTAGGAGGGTGTATTTTACTCTTTTATCATTCAGGTTTTCATTTAAATAAGAAAAGCCCATTGCAGAAATACTTACAAGGCAGAAGGTAGTTAAAAAGAATATATTTGATGGTCCTCTGAATTTACTTATTCCTGGAACAATATGATAAAAAATTTTATGGGTGATAAAGTATTTTCCCCAGGAAAAGGTTAAAGTTATAAGAAATATAATAAAGAAAAAGAAAAAATTTTTTTTATTTTTAGAGAAAAAAGCAAATATGAAAAAAATAAAAGGGAAAAGTCCAATATAATAATGATTAAGTCTAAAGAAATTTGGACCCCAGTAAGTTTCAAGATAACCTGTAAAATTTATAAAAATAATATCAAGGGTTTCAAGAGGAAAAAGTGGCCAGCTTGAAGCATATTCATAACCCCTTCCAGCACCTCTTGCAAGAGCTTTTAGGTTTTTAACAACAGGTAAAATATAGGGTGAATAAAGTAAAACTGTAAAAATAATTCCAATTACCGCATAAAAAGTAAGTTTCAATTTATCAATTAATTTGAGCTCCCTTGTAAATAAGAGAAAAAAGAAAAAAGGAATATAAAGAAAAAAGGAAAAATAAGTGAACTGGAACTGACCACCAAGAAACTGCCACCCCGCAAAATAACCTGCTAAAATAAAAAATAAAAGTTTTTTTCTATTAACACCGAGTAGAAGGAAATACATAACAAAAGGTAAAAGGGAACAGCTTACAAGTCTATTTAAGTGTCCAGCTGATGTGTTTGTTACTAAAATACCTGAAAAGGAATAGAAAACACCTGCAATAAAGGAAAAATAGGGTTTTATCTTTAATTCTTTTAAAAAAAGATAGGTTCCAAATCCTGCTAAAACTGTATAAAGAAAGAAACTGAAATTAAAATGAATATGGGCCTTTAAAAAAAATCTAAGTAATCCTGTAGGAGTAAAAATATCCATCCAGAAGGCTTCTAAAATCGGGTAACCTGCTCTTTCAAAGGGGAACCAGAGGGGCAAATAAAACTTTTTAAGGTAGTTAGAAAGCCATTCTCTTACAACATAACCTCCGAGAAGGTAATCAGAGCCTGCTAAAAGTTTTCCTGTAATAAGGGGATTATAAAAATAAATAAGTGATAAGAGGGCATAAACAAAAAATACTCTTACCTTAGAATTAAAAAAATCATTTAAATTTTTCATAGGTATCCAAGTCCTTTCAAATGTTCCTTTATAGATTCTTCTTCCTCCTCTTTTAATTCTTTTACTTGATAGGGTGTATATTCTTTATCAAAATATTTAATTTTTTCTTTTTCTACTTTTTTTTCAAACAATTCTTCACAAATTTTTCCGTCCATATCCTTAATAAGTGGTTCTTCCAGCGCATAAAGAAAATTTGGAAGAGCATCAAGAAGAGAGAGTTTAGGACCTTTAAAACCCCTTTTAAATCCATTTCCTTTAAAAATATAAATTCCTTCAAGGTCCCCCATATGATGACCTCTTATATCAGGTCTTTCAACTATCCCATCAAAAATTTTTGAAGTTAAATTAACATTAATCTTGTAAGAAGGAGAAGTGGTATAAATAACTTCAGGCATAAAATCAAAATAAGTTCCTTTAAAAATTTCATATTTGGTAAATGCTTTCAAAATAGGTTTTTTATTCACTTCCTCGTCAGTAAGTTTTAAGAGTTCCTCTTTAAGTTCAAAGGCAAGTTTTCTTTTTTCCTCTTCATTTTTAAAAAATTTAGGGTTAAAGTAAAGACCTGCATACCAGTTGGCATAAACTTTTGTTTCCTCCCATTCAATTCTTTTTTTCATCTCTTCTCTTGCTATTTTGAATTTAAGTTTTTCAGGAACAAGATTCCTGATGAAACTAAAATATTTAAGGGTTAGAACACCTGCATCATATAAAAACCTTGAGAATTTTCCTCTTATCGTTTTCTTTTTCTTTAAAAGACCTTTTAATTCAAGCCATCTATTTATATAGAAGTATCTTTCAGGTGCTTTATGGAACCCATGGTCAGACATTATAAGGATTACTTCGGGCTTTAATATTTTATACATTTCTTCTATTGCTCCGTCTATTTTTTTATAATACTCATAAACTTTATTTTCATCATCAAAGAAAAAGTGCATAAAATCATCAAACTCTTTAAAATCAATCATAAAGAAATCAGGTTTTTTTTCTTTCAAAAGTTCTAAAGCATAGAAAATCCTCCTATCAAGCAAATCATAAAACATTTTTTCAATTTTAACTCTATCCAGATATTTATCCTTAAAACCAAAACCTGTAGAAAGTTCAGATTTTATTTTGTAATCTTTAAGTTCCTCCTTTAATTCTGGAGGATAGGTATAATCCTCCGCTTTTTTTGGTGTTAAAAAATCAGAAATTAAAAATCCCTTTACTTTCTTAGGTGGATATGTTACAGGGACATTAACAACTCCTACTTTATAATCAAGTTCGCTTAAATACTCCCATATAGTCCAGGTTTTAATTTCATTTGCACTTAGAAAATGGGATTTTGAAAAGGCTTCAGGGTCAAAACCCTCAGATTTTATTAAAAATGGTCCAATTTTTGCGGGATTTTTCCCTGTGTAAAAGCATGGCCATGCTATCATTGTATAGGGTGGAACAACTGTTTCAAGTATTCCAAAAACTCCTTCCTCAATCATTTCTCCTGTGAATAGAAGTTTCTTTTCATCAAACCATTTTGAGAAAAGGTGGTATGGGGCTCCGTCAAGACCGATTATAAGGGATTTTTTTCTCAATTTTATTTAAGTGGGCGGGATAGGATTTGAACCTATGACCTCCGGCTTGTAAGGCCGACGCTCTCACCATCTGAGCTACCCGCCCGAATAAAATACTAAAATATAAAAGAAAAAAAGGAGAATTTCAAATAAAAAAATTAAAAAAATTGACTTAAAAGAAATTTTGTTTTATAATTAAAAGGTTCAATTCCAGAGCAGGAGGTTTTTAGATGGCAAAAATGAAACTTTTTGACTTAAAATTAATAGGTTCAATTCCAGAATTATCTGGAAAGGGGAGAAGATGAAAAGAGTGTTTCTATTATTATTTTCTATATCTCTTCTCTATTCCTTTACTGTTGATACAATCTGGATTCCAATGAGAGATGGAATAAAGCTTGCAGCAACAATTTATATGCCTGATCCATCCCAGCATCCTTTTCCAAGACCTGTGATTTTGCAGAGAACACCTTATAATAGAGACATAAATGATACTTTATTACTGCAATTTGTATGCGATTATCTTGGTTATATCCTTATTTCTCAGAACCTTAGAGGAAGGTATGATTCAGAAGGAGAACCTCTCATATTTATGTCAGATGGTTGGGGTAACCTGAGGGATGGTTTTGATACAGTTGAATGGATTGCCATGCAGAGTTTCTGCAATGGAAAGATAGGAATGGTGGGTGCTTCTGCTCCTGGAATGACACAGTATTACTGTACAGGTGCTCATCCCCCGAGTCTTGATGTAGTTGCTCCATTTGCTGCTGGTCCTTCCATCTATCACCATGTTGCTTTCAATGGAGGAGTTTTCAGAAAGGCACTTGTGGAGGCATGGCTAAACGGGGTTGGGAATCCATGGCTTATTGACACTGTTTGTAATCACCCCAATTATGATGTTATGTGGAGTTGGGTGGATTTAACAAGTAGATGGGATTCAGCAGGATATCCAATGTATCATGCACTTGGATGGTTTGACCTTTATACAGATGGACAACTTGAAGCATTTTCTGAACTTCAAAAAAGATTTAGAAAACAAAAACTCCTTGTCGGAGTGTGGAGACACGGTGATTTTGGAAATAATAAAGTGGGTGACCTTGTTTTTCCTTCAAATGCTAAACTAGATCAGAACTGGGCCTTAAACCAGCTTTTAAGATGGTACCACTATTTCCTTTATGATGATACAACAAATGGAATACTTGATGAACCGCCTGTGAGGTTTTACCTAATGGGTGACTGTTCAGATACAACAGATACGCGATACTGGAATAAGTGGATAGAGGCTGACACCTGGCCTCTTCCCTATGTTAGTTATAAAAAATTTTATTTGAGAGGTGGGGGATTCTTGGACACCATACCTCCCTTATCAGAACCGCCTGATACTTATTTATATGATCCTAAAAATCCAACCTGGACAATTGGTGGAAGGGAATACATTGGAATTCCTAAATGGGGACCTGATTCAATTTATGGCGGATATGGTCCAAGAAATCAAAATCCCATTGAATCAAGACCGGATGTCCTTGTTTATTCAACACCGATTCTTCAGGAACCCCTTGTTGTAATCGGGAAAATTAAAGTAATTTTATATGCTTCTTCTGACAGATATGATACAGATTTTGCAGTTAGAGTGACGGATGTTTATCCAGATGGAAAATCTTATTTGATGACAGATGGAATATTAATGGCAAGACACAGACATGGACTTGATAGAGAAGACCTTCTTACACCTGGTGTTCCTGACACTTTTGAAATTGATGCCTGGAGTACAGCAAATGTATTCAACGCAGGACACAGATTAAGAATTATAATTTCTTCATCAAATTATCCCAGATTTGAAAGAAATCCAAATACAGGGGCCCCATTCAGAAGAAATGACACCTTAAATACACTTATTGCAACAAATGTAATTTACCACAATTCAAGTATGCCATCCTGTGTTCTTTTACCAATTTTACCATTCCAGTATCTTATAACAGAAAGAAACAAAATAAAAATGGAAGATGTATCTTTCCTTAGTCCCTCAATAACAAATTCTCCTAAGGTAATATTGAATATTAAAAATGGAGACAAATATCAAATTGAACTTTATGATTTATCAGGAAGAAAAGTAGAAGGAATATGGAATGGTAAACTTAATGCAGGAACCCATTACTTTGAAGGCAGAAAAAATTTAAGGAGTGGAAATTACTTTCTGATAATAAAAAATAAAGAAAGGAAAATAGGAGTTAAAAAATTCACTATAATAAAATAAAAGGTTCAAATCCTTAAAAAAGAAGAGGAGGTAAGGATGAGGTTAAAAATGTTTGTATTTTTAATTGGGGGCTTTTTATATGCCCAGTTTCAGGAGTTTTCCCTCACAGCCTCATATCATCTGTTTCCGAGTTTTTCCGCTCCTTCTCCTAATGATACAATGTTTATAAACATTGATTTAATTCCGGATACATTGAGAGACACTCTTGGAAATATTATTGGTTATGATACTGTGGCAACTGCCTATCTATTTTACTCTTTTAATAATCAGTCTACCTGGAATAACATTTCCCTTTATAAAATCGGGACACCGAAATATAAGAACACATGGGAAAGTTTATTAACTCTGCCTGGTTCAGGCAGTATTGTTGCATTTTTCAAAAGTATAGATAGTTATGGTTCCAATTTTTCTACTGGCTCCCCCAAAAATTTAAGTGATGCCTTTCCTGTACCTCCTAATCTCCTTACTGATGCAGCAATAGAAAGTGGAAATGACGCTGATCCTAATATTCCAGATCAAGACCTTGAGCTAACAAATTTTCAGATCAGTTATTCAGATAATAAAATTTATGGAGTTCTTTCAAATGCTACCGGTCAGTGGGATTGGGATGGTGGATTTTTTGGTCCATGGTATGCTTATGGATATGCGATTATAAACCCGCCGGAGTTTAAAAGGGATTCAGATACAGTGTATATAGCAATAAGGGCTGATGCTCCTTTCATAATAACTGAACCTGGTCTATATAAAGTTTATAAAGATGCCGGAGGTAACACACAAGTTGTTTTGATAGCTTCTATAGACTATACAGAAAGTGGAGGAAAACTACATATTGGTGTTAACTGGAGTTCCCTTTTAAATGATCCACAATTCGGGGATTATACAGGTGAAATAGCAGTGGCAGCAGCTACGGCTTGGGCAGATTTTGGTGGAGCTTATTTTGGAGATGGTACACAACCTACAAGATTTTATCAATCCTTATTTAATTTTTCTATTGGTAGTAATTCACCGTGCGTTTTAATGAACCCACTAGTAAATCCCGGGACAGGAGATACTTTAACTTACTTTGAATTTCAGGTTACTTATCAGGACCCTGACAACAATTTGCCTGTAATTAGGGAACTTTACATAGATAATATACCTTATGTAATTGGAAGTTATGACCACTATTATATAGATGGTTCAATATTCAGTGATACACTGGGAACATTTACCCCTGGTTGGCATGAATTTTATTTCAGATTCAGTGATGGTGCTTCCATAGTCACAACCCCTCTTGACTCCTTCTTTGTTCAGGGAGTTCAAGTTGCAGAGACCCAAAGGGAGAAAACAAAACTCTCTCTTATCTCCTATTTCGGTAGAAATACTTTAAAAGTAAATATAAAAGAAAGGTGGACACTTTCAATATTTGATTTAACAGGAAGAAAAGTATATGAAATGAATGGAGAAGGTCCCAGTGTCATAAAAATACCACTGAAAAAAGGCACTTATTACGCAAAAATTAATTCAGGACTTGAGGAATTATACCAAAAACTTGTTAACCTCTTTATTGAAAACCTGAAATAAGAATCAGGGAAAAATTTGCCCTGGAAAAGGAGGGATAAAAATTATGAAAAAACTGTTAATAACGATTTTTTCCCTGAATTTACTTTCTGGTATATCAAGATGGGAGACAAAGCATTATGAACCAACAGATAATGGATTTTTAGCCGCTTCTGCCCCTGATTCTTTAACAGGATACCTTATAGGTGCTAGGGACCAGGTAGGGGGAATAATATTTAAAACTGTTGATGGAGGGAATACCTGGGATGAATTATGGCCATTTACTTTTCCTGAAGGCTTTTTTTTATCTGGCTGTTATTTTATAAATAAAAATGTCGGATATGTAACTTCTATGGATATTATTTATAATTTATTCCCGGCAGCAGCAATTTACAGAACAACAGATGGGGGAAACTCCTTTTCAAAGGTTTACGGAGGTACATTCTCAGATATAGGTAAATTTCTTGAGGATGTTTTCTTTTATGGTTCAAACAACGGATGGGCGGTTGGGGTAAAGAGTAAAAATGGTTTTATTGTAAAAACAACAAATGGTGGTTCGTCGTGGACAGAAATAGAAATACCACCTGTACCGCCTGAAACTACTTTGACTCTAAAGGCTGTATATTTTATAAACAATAATGAAGGTTGGATAGTAGGTGGAACATATGATACATTAACAAAACTTGCTTACGGAGGTGTCATTTTTCATACTCAGGATGGTGGAAACACATGGACGCTTCAGTTTCAGGATTCTGTGGACTTATGGGATGTTTGCTTTATAAATAGCCAGAAAGGTTGGGCATGCGGATGGACACATCCTGATTCACCAGGTGTAATTTTAAAAACAGAAGATGGCGGAAATACATGGAACTATATCCGTGGTCCAGATGTTTCAATAGGTGATTATGCCTTATTTTCAATAGATTATGTTGATGGAATCGTTTTTGCATCTGGTGGTGGAAATAGAAGTGGATGGCAGGGTAGTTATTTTGGAATATTTTTGAAATCCTATGATGGAAATAACTTTTTTGTGGATACAGTGATTTATGACAATGACCCAGGGGGTGTTTCACCTATTGGTATGGATATGTATAATTCAAGGTGGGGATATGCTGGAGGAGCAAGGTTATCAGCATTTAGATATGGACCAACCTTAAATGCAGTTGAAAAAGATATAGTTTCAAAAGAGAATAATCTTGAAATAAGGGTAGGAAACTCAGGAATTGAAATTTTACTTAAGGATGATAATGTTAAAAAAATATCACTTTTTGATATTTCTGGAAGGAAAACCTTGGAAATTTTACATCCTGAAAAAAGAGTTTTCATTCCTGAGATAAAAAAAGGAGTTTATTTTATTAAAGGGGAAGGCAAAAGGGAATATAATCTAAAGATTATTAAATACTAAAATTAATTGCGATACTTTACAGATAAGACAAATTTAAGCTAATATTAATTTAAACTGCTATCTCTTCCCTTTTTAAAGATAGAAGTAATTTTTTATATTTCTCTGGTGTTTTAAACTGGGAAAGTGCTTCCTTTGTTTTTTCAATTTCCTCCTTAGTTACTGTTTTTACGATTTCAGCCATTTCCTTCATCTTGTTTGAAAATTGAATACCCTCAGCTGCTGAGAACCAATCCAGTTGAACCCTTTCTTTCCTGATTCCAATTCTTTCAAGCCGTTTCATCAAATTC
This sequence comes from Caldifarciminota bacterium, assembly GCA_965649145.1. Taxonomy (GTDB): domain Bacteria; phylum Hydrothermota; class Hydrothermia; order Hydrothermales; family JAJRUZ01; genus JBCNVI01. Next base: position 8,909 of record CBFGJR010000087.1, read on the forward strand.
TCGTATCTCCTTTTTGTATTTAAATTGGCATAATTGTAATGACAATCACCAATATGGCATCCTGACCATAAAACAGCACCAGCTCCCTTTTTAAGAGCATGAATAACAAAATCTGGTCTTACCCTCGCAGAACACATTGTTCTTATTATTCTGGAATTGGTTGGATATTGAAATCTTGAAACACCAGCAAGGTCAGCACCTGCATAGGAACACCAGTTACAGGCAAACACCAAAACTTTCTTTTCAGGTTCTTCTTCAAGTAAAGCATCAATCTGGGCATAAATTGCCTCATCAGGAAAATGCCTCATATCAATTGCCTCAGATGGACATTCAGCACCACATCCCCCACAACCTGCGCAGGAGGCTTCAATCAATCTTGGAACATTCCTTTCTTCCTTACTCCATATCCAGGCATTGTAAGGACAAACATTTGCACACATTCCACACCTTTTACACACTTCAGGGTCTATAACAGGGGTAAGTGCCTCAACAGTTACCTCACCTTTTGCTAATAAAATTCCTGCTCTTGCCGCTGCTGCTGATGCTTGAGTTACACTATCCTTGATGTCCTTTGGACCTTCAGCACAACCGGCAAGAAAAACACCACCTATCGCAGTATCAACTGGTTTTAATTTGGGGTGTGATTCAAGGTAAAAACCATCCTCTGATAAACTCAAAGCAAGTTTTTTCTGAATTTCCTCCCTATCCTTCCTTGGAATTAAACCAATAGAAAGAATCACCATATCAGCTTCAAGTTCCACAATCTTTGATAATAAAGTATCTTCAGCATAAATTTTTAGCCTCCCGTCTTCTAATTCCTCCACCCTTGAAGGTAAACCTCTTACATAAACAACACCTTCCTCCTTACTTCTTCTGAAAAGATCTTCAAATCCTTTACCAAAAGCCCTTATATCCTGATAAAAAACATATATCTGGGTTTCTGGCCAGTGTTCCTTGATTAAAAGGGCATCCTTTACTGTATTCATACAGCAAACATTTGAACAGTATTTATTATCTCTTAAATCCCTTGAACCAACACACTGAATAAAAGCAACTAATTTAGGAATCTTACCATCAGAAGGTCTTATAAGGGTTCCCTTTGTGGGACCTGCTGAATTTATGAGCCTCTCAAATTCAAGAGAAGTAATAACATTTTCATAAATTCCATAACCATAATCATTATTTTCTCTTGGGTCATAAACATCCATACCTGTTGCTATTATTATTGTTCCAGCATCTATTTCAACAATTTCATCTTTGTCATTAAAATTTATAGCTTTCTTTTCACAAGCTGTGATGCATTCCTCACATACTATTGTTCCCTTTCTAATGTTTAGACATAAATTAGGATCTACTATATATTGAGTTGGGACTGCTTGGGGGAAAGGAATATATATAGCTTTTCTTGTTGCCATTCCTGCATCAAACTCGTTAGGGGCTTCGTTAGGACAGACTTTTGAACACTCACCACAGGCAGTGCATTCTTTGGTTACATATCTTGCCTTTTTTAAAATCTTAACATGAAAATTTCCAATATAACCCGTTATTTCCTTAACAATAGAATTGGTGTATATTTTTATATTAGGATGTCTCCCTGCCTCTGCCATTTTAGGGGCAAGTATACATATTGAACAATCCATTGTAGGAAATGTTTTATCAATCTGAGCCATTCTACCACCTATGGAAGGCTCTTTTTCCACCATAAAAACTTCGTAACCTGTATCCGCAAGGTCAAGTGCAGCCTGAATTCCTGCAACCCCTCCTCCAATAACAAGTGCCTTCTTTATAATAGGAACTTTCGGCTCTTTTTGAGGTTTTAAAAACCTTGCCCTTGCAACTGCTGCCTTAACCAAATCCTTTGCTTTTTCTGTCGCCTCCTTTCTTTCATAAAGATGAACCCATGAGCAATGTTCTCTAATATTAGCCATTTCAAGAAGATATTTATTCAAACCAGCCTCTTCAATTGTTTTTCTAAAAGTCGGCTCGTGTAATCTTGGAGAACAGGATGCTACAACCACTCTGTTTAATTTGTATTCTTTAATATCATTTTTTATTATCTCCTGACCCGGATCAGAACAGGTATATTTGTAATCCCTTGCAACAACTACATCAGGTAATGTGGAAGCAAATTTTGCCACTTCGCCACAATCAACACTACCAGCTATATTAAGTCCACAATGGCATACATAAACTCCAATCCTTATTTCCTCATTATTATTCATGATAATCCCCCCCCTTTTATATGGAAAAAGGTTTTATTCTATGAAAATCAAATCCTATCTTTTCCTTATCAAGCCCAAGAGAATAGGCTAAAAGTTCAAAATAAAAATAAATCGGTAATTCTCTTTTATCGTTTACTAAAACATTTTCGAATTGAGAAAAACAAGAGGGACAGATAACAACAATTCCATCTATATCCTTAAATTCATCTATTCTTTTTCTTGCAAGGGAGAGTGAAAGCTCCTTATCTGTGATAAAATTAGGTAAACCACAGCATGTTTCCTTTTTTACTACCGCCTCAGCACCAAGAAGTTCAACCATCTCTTTCAAAATGTTTACTTCTTTTAGTTCCTTAAATTCAGTTAAAGTAAGGGAAGTAGGTCTTTTAAAATGACAACCTTCATGAATTCCAAACTTTTTTCCTTTTAATGGACTTACTATTTTGCTTTTTATTTCTTCTTTTTTATTTTTCCAAAGGGTATATAAAAGATGTTCCACAGGAATTGATTTACCATTAAAATATGTCTTTTTAATTGTAAAAAGAGTTTCAAAACAACCGTTACATATTGTCACCAGTTTGGAACCAAGATTTTTAGCAATTTCCAAATTTTTTATTCCCCTTTCTTTCCATTCTTTATAAGATAAAGACCTCACCCAAACAGGGTCAGGACAGCAGGAAAATTCATCACTCACTTTATAGTCCAAATTAAGTTTTTCGAGAATAAACCTTGCTGAATAATCAAAACCAGGAAATTTCCTTGAAGCAAGACAACCTGGAAAATATACGAGTGTTTCGTTCATTTTTACCCTCCTGTTTTAACTTCAATCACATAATTTTCTATCCATTTTTTCGCTCTTGGAGAAAATGGAACAGAAAAACCCTCTTTTTTTACACTCTCAAATTCCTGCAATGGTAATTTAGGTGCATAACCTTTTTCAGTTGCTTTTGTTCTAAGGTAGACTATAAGTTCAACAAAATTGATCATTTGGGGACAATTTTCAGCACACTCATAACAGGTTGTACACCTCCATATATCCTCTAATTTCAAAACATCTTCAGCACCAATATTTACCATTTCAATAATTTTTCTTGGATTAAATTTTTCTGGCTCAAGATTGAAAAGGGGGCAAAAAGATGAACATTTTCCACATTGATAACACATTAAAATCTTGTGTTCACCAAGTTCTTTATTAATTTCTTCTTTAAAATATGGATTAAGTTTCATTTTTTACCCCCGTTTTTAAAAGTTCTTCTGCAAGCTGTATACCAAGTTCAAAGCCTTTAATATTTATTTCTGCGTAATCTTTTTTAACAGAAGTTTCTATTGATTTTTTTATTGCCTCTTTTGAACAAACACCAGTGATTCTTTGAAGGACACCCAACATAATAGAATTTGCTACAAGTTTATTTCCCAGTTCCTCTGCTTTTTTTGTTGCAGGAATAGGATATAATTCTAAATCTTCACGCTCTTTATTAATGGTAACAAGGTCTGAATCATATATTAAAATTCCATTTTTCTTAATTTTATTTACATAGGTTGTGTAGGCTTCCTGGGACATACAAACGAGAACATCAGGTTCAGTAACCTTTGGATAGGGAACCATTTCATAAGGATTATCTGAAATAACAACACCAGAAGAACAAGCACCACCTCTTGCTTCTGGACCATAACTCTGTGTCATTGAACTATTCTTTCCCTCAAAAACAGTTATTGCCTGACCAAGGATGTAACCTGATAGAATTATGCCCTGACCCCCAAAACCCGCAAATTGAATTTCCTTTATATTCTTTTCCATTTTAACCCTCCTTAATTTTTTCCAGGTTTTCTTTTAAAATTTCCATATAGGAAGGTTTATCCACTTCTATAAATTCTCCTACAATTATATTTCCACCTCTGAAGGAAAGTTCAGCCTCTTTTGGGTCAGCTCCATTTTTTATAATACTTTTCTCCTTATAATATCTCATCTCATCAATTGCTTCTCCAATTTTATTAGGTCTACCAAAACCTGTTGGACAGGGAGAAATAACTTCAATGAAAGAAAACCCCTTTCTTTTTAAAGCTTTTTTAATACTCTGTCTTAAATAATAGGCATGGAGAACTGTCCATCTTGCAACAAAGGTTGCACCTGCTGAGGCTGCAAGATATGGTAAATTAAAGGGGTATTCAAAATTCCCGTAGGGAGTTGTGGTAGTTTTTGCCTGGTAAGGAGTTGTTGGTCCAAATTGTCCTCCTGTCATTCCATAGTTAAAATTATTTACACATATACAAACAAGATCAAAATTCCTCCTTGCAGCGTGGATAAAATGATTTCCACCTATGGAAATTAAATCTCCGTCACCTGAAAAAACAATTATTTTCATTTCAGGTTTTGCTATTTTAAGTCCGATGGCAAAAGGGATTGCCCTTCCATGAGTAGTATGATATGAATCAACCTTAACATAACCTGCAACCCTTCCTGAACATCCAATTCCACTTACTATCGCAATTTCTTTTGGGTCAAGATTTAACTCTTCAAAAGCATATAACATTGAACTCATTGCTATTCCTATACCACATCCTGAACACCAAATATGTGGCCACCTGTCCTCCCTTATCCATTTTGAAAGATGATGCTTAACTTCCTTTTTAAGTTCCACTTCCATTTTTCTCCTCCTTTTAATTTTCCTTCACCTTTTCAACAATTTCGTAAGGAGTGATTAAATCTCCACCCAGTTTATTTACTCCAATAACAGGTAAATCAGATTTTATTGCCTTTAAAACCTCACCTCTTATTTGCCCTGAATTTATTTCTGCAACAACAATTTTTGAGACTCTTTTGGAAAGTTCCTCTACTCTTTCATAGGGGAATGGCCATATGGTTATTAATCTGAAAAGTCCTGCTTTTATTCCTTCTTTTCTCAATATTTGCATTGCCTTTAAGGAACTTCTTGCTGTAATACCATAGGACACTAAAAGTACATCAGCATCATCTGTTCCTATTTCCTCATATTTTATAATTTTTTCCTTATTCTTTTGAATCTTATCAAGAAGTCTCCTTACAAGTCTTTCATGTGCCTCACCTGTAATATCGGGGTATCCCCTTTCATCGTGGGTTAAACCAGTCATATGAACAAAATATCCTTCCCCTGCAAGTGCCATTTTAGGAACAAGGTTTCCATCACTTTTATAAGGCATGTATTCCTCTGGAGGAACATTCGGTTTTTCTCTTTCAAAAATTTTTATTTCAGACTCATCAGAAATAACAACTTTTTCTCTCAAATGACCAACAGCTTCATCTGTTAAGATTATAACAGGTATCCTGTATTTTTCAGCAGTATTGAAAGCCTCAATTGTTAAATCAAACATTTCCTGGCAGGAATTGGGAGCATAAGCAACGATTTCATAATCTCCGTGAGAACCCCATTTTGCCTGCATTACATCACCCTGCCCTACAAGGGTTGGAAGACCTGTTGAAGGTGCACCTCTTTGAACATTAACAACAACACAGGGAACTTCAAGCATAACAGCGAGTCCTATGTTTTCCATCATAAGGGACATTCCTGGTCCTGATGTTGCTGTCATTGATTTTAAGCCACCACATGATGCTCCAATAATAGCAGCCATTGAAGCAAGTTCATCTTCCATTTGAATATAGATTCCCCCGAATTTAGGAAGTCTTCTCGCTATCCATTCTGCAATTTCAGTTGAAGGGGTAATGGGGTATCCTGCAAAGAATCTGCAACCAGCGGCAAGAGCACCTTCAGCGCAGGCATGGTCACCAAGCATATAATGAATACCTTTTAAAATTTTTGTTTTCATTTTTTCACCTCTATTTTTTCAACAACAATTGCAAATTCAGGGCAAATTCTTTCGCAAAAGGAGCAGCCAGTGCAATTTTCAGGGTTAAAGACTGGGGGGTGGTATCCCCTTGAATTTAATTTATTTGATTTTGTAAGGGAATTTGTAGGGCAAAATTCTATACAAAAGGAACATCCCTTACATAAATCTTCAAATATTATAACATTTCCCTTTCTTTTTTTTATTTCCTTATAATCAAGGGGGGTTCTCCAGAAGGGTTCCGAATTTTTTTTATGTTTCTCCATTTTCTTCCCTCCTGCAAGGTAAATTATAAAAAAAATTAAAAAAATTTTTTCTTAAATCAAACAAATATAAACATCAAAAGAATAAATATAAAAAAATAAAAATTACAATTTTGAATTTAATCTTTTTTGATTTTAATAGTGGACTTAATTGGGCTTGATTTTTGAAGGATTTGGGAACGGTTTTGGGAAAAAGGATTTGAGGATTTTTCAGGAGAAGAAGAGAAATTAAAATTATTCAGCCAGTATGAAAGCACTCCTTACATATTTACCCATCATTTTACATCTTTTAAACTTAATCAGCAATTCATTTTTTATTTTCTTTTAATGTAAACTACTTGATTTAAAGGACAAATTGGTTATGGGCAGACTCTTCATGAATATCTAAGAGATCTCTTTTATGTGTGGAAAGAATGCTTTAGAGTTCTAAGGAAAGGTGGTAAACTCTGTATAAATATTGGTGATCAATTTGCAAGGTCTATAATATATGGTCGCTATAAAGTTATTCCAATCCACTCAGAAATTATCTCCCAGTGTGAAAAACTAAGTTTTGATTTTATGGGTTCTATTATATGGCAGAAAAAAACTACGATGAATACTACGGGTGGCGCAACTGTTATGGGTTCCTTTCCTTATCCACCAAATGGGATTATTGAGATTGATTACGAGTTTATCCATATTTTTAAAAAAAGAGGTAAAGTTAAGAAAGTTCCTAAGGAAATAAAAGAGGCATCCAGGCTAACAAAGGAAGAATGGAAAGAATATTTTTCTGGACACTGGTATTTCGGTGGAACAAAACAGATAGAGCATGAGGCGATGTTTCCCGAAGAATTACCAAAAAGATTAATAAAAATGTTTTCTTTTATTGGTGATACTATACTCGACCCTTTTCTCGGCAGTGGGACAACTATAAAGGTAGCTTTACAACTTCAGAGGAATGCCATAGGTTATGAGATAAATAAGAATTTTCTTAAAATAATAAAAAAGAAGATTGGTGTAAAGGAAACTTTACCAGGATTTTCTAATAGCATACAGATAATAGAAAGAAAAGATGAAAATTTAGAACTCCCGCCAGTAGATTATGTTCCCCATATTCAAGATGCAAAACCACAAATAGATCCGCAAAAATTTAATTTTAAAGGAGATAGATTATATAAAGTTACAGGAGTTTTAAATGAAAATATAATTAAATTAAATACTGGTCTAAATGTGAAATTATTGGGAGTAAAAATAGAGAGAAAAGAGGAAACAATTCAGTATTTAAAAGATTATATTGTTGGAAAAGAAGTATTTTTGAAATTTTATAACAATGAGTTAAAAGATAAAAATACGGTATCTGCTTATGTTTATTTAAAAAATAAAATCTTTGTTAATGCTTATCTTATAAAATCTGGTCTCGCTGTTCCTGATACTTCAGTAGACCATAAATATAAAGAAAAATTTATTCAGTTATGGAGGGAAAGGGAAGATGGCTAAGGAATGGATATTAAATTTCGCCACAAACAGATGGGGCTTGAATAAAAAAAACTGTGTAGGTCCTGTTTCACACTGGATTAGAGAATGTTCACCAAAAAATATAGATGTTTGGGAAACATTTTATCACCAAAAGCTAATTGAATTTCTTAAAGAGAAGGGAATTGATTTTTCACCTCAGGAATATATCAGGCATTTGGGGCAGAAATTATATACAAAAATAACCGAGGTTATTCAAGCAGAGATAGAAGAGATTACTGAGGATGATTGTGTCCAATATATTCATAATCTGGTTATAAATCGAACTTTTGAAGGTTACAGGACAGAAATAGGCACAATTTACGGACAATTGCAGCAA
>CBFGJR010000088.1:0-3112 GCA_965649145.1 Caldifarciminota bacterium
ATCTTAAATTAAACTTTTTTAAGTATCTCTCCAAGAATCTCTTTTGTGCTTTCATCTATCTTTAAAAGTATCTTTTCAAGTCTTTTGTTCCCTTCCTCAATCATCCTTTGAGTTTCTCTTTTACCTTCTTCAATCATCCTTTGGGTATCTTTTATTAATTCCTCATGTCTTTTATTTCCTTCTTCAATCATCTTTTTAGCCCTTTCATCCTCTTTTTCAATAAGTTTATTTGTCATATAAGATAAAAGAAAAGGCTCTAAAATTGCTATTATACCAAGAATTATCGCAACTACATTTACAGTCTCTGTTGTCATATTTTAATAATAAAGGAAAAGATAAAAATTATTCAATTCTAAGATAACCTTTCTTTTTACACACCCGAGGTGTAAGAAAGAACTAAAATTGATGTTTGTTCATCGATATTCAACATACTTAATAGTTTTTTAGTAGCTTTAAAACCTCCCGGATGCAATACCTTATTGGTTCGGAATTTCATATAACGTTTCCAGCATAAAAGAAGTTTTTGCAAAGCAAAAATTTGGGTGAGTGCCGTAAGGCACAAACCTTTTATGCTGTGTTATATGAAGTGACGGTTTCACTCTTCCATTCTCTCTCAATCTCTGTTATCCCGCGGAAGAAGTTTTGCTAAACATGTAAGCAGTGATGAGAATGCTAAGGACAATGATATAGTGAATTATCATGTAGCGGATTGCAGAGACGAACCGATGCGGGTCCTCATAAGTTTGCATCCCAGTGATGTAACTCACAAAGGAAATTGGCAAAAAGGCTAACACAAGCAACGCAAGACCCGGAAATTTCCTTGCAAACAGGCCTACAAATAAGACAACATAAAAGAGAAACAGTATGCTCCCGTATAACTTTATTACATTCTTTTGCCCAATCCTTACACATATGTTCTGCTTACCAACGAGCCTGTCCTGAAAATAGTCTGGCACCTCATTAAGGATTGATATTGCAAACAGAAGGAGTGCGGGAATGACCGAAACAAAAAGAGGCACAAAATCTATTCGCTGTGTCTGAACATAATAACTTCCAAGCATCATAAAGGGCCATAAGATAGCGCAATTATAATCTCTCCAAACCCACGATACGCCAGTTTGAGAGGGGGGGCAAGATAAAAGAATGCTGCAAAGAACCCCATAAGAGAAAGGACCATTATCGTAACACCCAGCTTCAATGTGAGAAAAACTGCCACGATGAGTGCTATAAAGAATGCCACAATACCAACGAGAAAGGTTCTGTTAGTTACAGGCTTAGGGTTTAGTTGGAATACCCTATCTGTTCCCATCCGCCAATCGAAAAATTCATTGAAAGCCTCAACACCAATAAGAACAAACAGAAGACCTGTAAGACCTATGAGAAACAAAAAGAGATTAAATTGTCCTTGAGAATGAAACGCAACTGCTGCCCCCAAACCATAGGGTAAGAGACCAGCAACTAACAAGAACCTGTATCGGACAAGTCTTATCAGTCGAGTGAGAGTTCTTTCCATTTATTAGACTCTTTCAAAAGTTCTGGATTGTGAATGACTCTCTTTGTAAAAGCAATAACCTCAGGGTTCCTCCATGCTTTTTTATACCGCTCCCAGACCTCAGAAAGGCTATGTTTTCTAAGATCCCCACAAATAAATGGAAGGGGACCGATGATCTTTACCTTACCATTGGGAATGACAAGGAGACTTGCAGAAGGGTACTCCAGACGATATTTTAATTCTTCTATGACATCGTAAGGATAATAATAGATCTTCATCTTACCCTCATATTTTGCTTGCTTTTCTTTTAAGATTTCAAAGAATTTCTCATATTCTTCATCGGATGGACACAGAATATCCCAGTTCTTTGCTGCCCGGCCGATACGCATAATCTTGCCTGTATAGAAACCATAGATTCCCATACTGTATGCCATCTCAATGATATCACCTGTCTCATGGATGTTAAATTTTGTCGGAACGAATACTATTTCTGTGTTAACACCTGCGTCTACAAGATACTTACAGGCATTAATGGTCTTCTGCCAATTTCCTTTCCGCCTTAACTTTTCAAAGCTTTCAGGTGTAGCACCATCCACACTCACTTGCACAGAACGAAACCCAAGTTCTGCAAACCGATTAGCCACTTCACGGTCTATTAAATGGCCATTCGTTTCCACTTTTAGACTTATGCCGTGGCTACGAAGAAATCCACTTATTTCAAAAAAGGCTTTATGCAACAGAGGCTCTCCGCCAGAGATTGCTACATAGGGGATTTTCAACTCGACAATCTGTCTACAAAAATCCATAATTTCTTCTCTTGTGAGTTCATCTGGCATACTGTGACCTGCTTCTTCACAGCAATGGAGGCAGTCAAGATTACATGCTGAATTTAATTGCCAGGCAATAAACAACGGAGCATCAAAATCTGTGAAACTACTTCCTTCAATCTGCTTATCGTTCGAGATAGGACGTAATTCATTTTCTATCATTTTTCTTCCTCCTTTTTAATGAGTCCTTTATCTTTTAACATCGAAATGAACTCTTCTACATCCTGTTTGATAATGGCTGGATCGCACTCATAATTTTTTGCTAACTCGGCGACTATCTCTGCTAACTCTTTTCCTTTTTCGAGCATGCGAAGAACTTCTGCGCCAGTTTCATTTGTTACAAAGACTTTCTCGCGCAGTGTTTCAAACACCACTGCTCCGAATTTTTCCTGTCGTATCTTTACATGTTTTTCAAATTCCATGCGTCTTCCTCCTTTCGTAATAGAGAAAATTTCAGGCCCCTTCTTAGGGCTAGACCCAATGTGAAAATCCCACCCTCAAGGGGCCTGAGTTCCTGCTAAGCACAGACCTTAGGTGAACCTGATATACGGCTGTGCCATCACACGGCGGGATACATCCTCAAGTGTCGGCTTCTTCCACTCCTTCTTATCGTTGTTAACATTCTTTCCAGCATGGCATGCAGGGACCTTTTTCTCATTCTTTTTTCCTTTCATTTTTTCACCTCCTTTTTTTAAAAGGATTTAAACCTTTTTTTAAATATTGTATTATACACTATTTTTTTTTCATTTTCAAGTATCAAACCCTTTTTATAATTAGTGTTATAACAGCAATG
>CBFGJR010000089.1:0-3106 GCA_965649145.1 Caldifarciminota bacterium
AAAAGGTAATAAAAATAGCTACTCTCAAATAATTTTCAGGGTGTTATTATTAATTTGTTTGTTATATTGAAAGGAAAAAGTGATAAATATTCACCTTTTGCCCATAGTTCATACTGGTCACTGTAATGTCTGTCAAATATTATTCCACTCTGCCCTGGTGGTAATATGTAATAGAAATTTTTATTTTTTAAATCTATAATCATTCTCATTGATGGTCCTTCTGTAACTTTATAGGGATTTGTGAGTTCAAAACCCATTTTGTTTATTGTTGTAAGTCCGCCGTCAAGGGGTATTTCCCTTAATTTAAAAAGAAATCCAATCAGTTTTATTTCTTTAAAAGGGTGACTGAAATCTGCTATGTGATACTTACCATATTTTTCCCTTTTATATTCCTTACACAATTCCCTGAAGGATTTTATTATATAGTAATCTTCTATCACACCTTCTCTTATATTGTTTTCTAAAATACTTAAAGGTATATATGAAAAGGATAGGAATTTTTCATATAGTTTTTCCCCGAGTTTTTCTTTATAAAAATTCTCAAAAATTTTGTAAATGAGTTTATAAAAAAGAAGTGGTTCCTCTTTGTCTTTTGTAAGATAGAAATCAAAATTACTCAACTTTTCATAAATCTCTTTTTCTCTTTTATCCATGGGTATATTTTTTATTATCATAAGAATTTTTTTTCCTATTATTTCTCCATAGTCATCTTTTACATCCCTTGATAGATTCATTAAATCTTTATAATTATATTCTTTTTTATTTTTAAGAAGTTCATTAGCTCTTCTTGCCCTTCCAGAAGGTGAAAAATAAAGAGAAATGTAATACTTAAAATCCCTTTCAGGTGGATTGTTACAGGAGGCTATATACTGATTTTCAGGGTTTACCTTTTTAGGTAAGATAGAATCAGGTAGAAATTGGTCAGGTTTTTCTACTCTTTCAAATATTGATACTTTATCCCTTTTTTCTATCCATCCACATGCCTTATAAAGTAAATTACCTTCAGCATCACATATAACAAAATTCAGTGAAGGGGTTCTAAAATCTTTTAAGGCACTATCTGCTTCATAAACATTATTCGCTCTATATAACTTAAAAGTTGATAAAATTTCGTGTGATAAAAGGGAACTTCTCCAGAAGTAAAAGAGTTTATTTTTTTCATCAATCAGGGGCATATCCTCCTTTAAAATAACTTTTATTTTCCTATTTTCCTTTCCCTTTATTTTTATTGTTTCCTCAATTATACTTACACTTTCCATTTCTCCTTTTATAAAATCTCCATCATCAAGACACAGAGATGTAACACCTATTGCAATTTTCCAGTTTGTTCCCGGAACCGGTAAGGGAATTCCTGGAACTGTAAAACCAACAAAATTTAAAGAATCACTTTTAACAGAAATCAAATACCAATTAGAGGGAACTCTTAAATCAAGATGGGGGTCATTCTCAAGCAAAGGTTGATTTGAAACTGCAATGGCATTTGAGCCTATAAAAGATGGAGTAAATTTTTGAACTTTTTTAAAAAGTTCCTCTTTTTTTTCAAGTTCCTGAGTTGATTCTATTTGAAAGGGTGCATCAAGGGGATAAAAGGGTAAAAAAACTTTAATTTTTTCTGTATCTATTTTTTCTTTTAATTCTGTATAAAAAAGGTCACCTTTAAAGGAGAGGTTTAAGTCCCATGATATAAGATTACCTATTCCTATTGAATGTTCAATTTCCCATCTTTTGGGTTTATAATTTAAGAGTAAAAACTCAAGGGGTAGCATTCCCTTTCTTTTTTCAATATAAGCATTGACCCCCCTTGAATAATTTTCAAGAATTCTTTTTTCAATGGGTAAAAGATTTTCTTTATGTTTTTTTGCTATCCTTTTAATTCCAAGGACCCTGAAAAAGGAATCCACTTTAAAAGTTTTTTCTCCGAAGATTTCAGAGAGTTCCCCAAAACTTGCCCTCCTTAAAAGGTCCATCTGAAACATCCTTTCCTGAGCATGAAGGTAACCTATGGCAAAAAATACATCATCAAGGTATTTTGTCTCAATATGTGGAATTCCGTATTCATTAAAGTATATAAAGATTTTATCCTTAACACCTTTTAAACTTATTTCACCATTTCTAACTGGTAGAGATATTCTGATTCTTACATAAATAAAACCTGAAAGAAAAAAGATTGTGAAAAATATAAGTAAAAATAAATTTAAAAAAATTTTTTTTATTTTACTTTTTTTCATAAAAAGATTTTAAGATATATTTTTAAAGAATTTCTCTTAAAAACTCTGCCCTTCACCAAAGGATAGATATTTTCCTTCCTCTGAGAAACCTATATCCATTCTTATCACAGGGAGGTCATAGGCTTTTGTTATTTCTATTCTCAACCCAAACCCATATGAAAAGGCAATTTTTTTTCTATCAAACATATAAGAATTATCAATAAAAAAAACTAAACCTGGTTTAAAAAGTTCAAAGAATTCCTTTAAATAGATTCTTATCTCACTTATGTTTAAAATGTAATGAGAGGTATTAAAATAGAAAGCCCTATAACCCCTTAAACCGTATAATCCACCAAGATAACGGAAATTGAAATCATTAAAAAATTCTTTTATTCTTTCGTAACGAAACATAAAGGCAAATATGATGAATTTATTTGTTTTTAAATATAGAAAACTTTGTAGATTAAAAAATTTATCAAAAAAATCTTTCAGTGCAAAAGAGTTTATTAAATTTAGTTTTTTGTTAAAAAAGTTAAAAAATATTTTTGTTTCATATCCAGTTTTCCCGGTTACTGTATTTTTGTAAAGATTTAATCTTAAAAAAATCCCCTGAAGGTCATATTCCTTTTCTCCAAAATTTCTAATAAAACTTATTGTTTCTGTTTTTAACTTTCCAGTTTCAAATCCAAGTGATAAATAATAATTGCTTTTATCTTTACTTTTATTACCGAATCCAATGAGTGAGAAAATAAATAAATCCTTTTTTAAAAATTTTTTTGAAAATTCAAAGGCAAAATCTTTTTGATTGAATTTAAAGGTATCAACAATAATTCCCTTTTCATAAAAAAATTTTTTTGTTTTATATTCTGTGTAATATAGGTTGAACTTATTATTAACAT
>CBFGJR010000090.1:0-3105 GCA_965649145.1 Caldifarciminota bacterium
ATCTTATAAGAAATGCTATTGAGGCTGTAAATGGTAATAGGGAAAAAGTAAAAGTTAAATTAATAGGTAATAGAATAATTATAGAAGATAAAGGAGAGGGGATACCTGAGGAAGAAATAGAAAAAGTTAAATATCCCTTTTATACAACGAAACCTGGGGGTCTTGGAATGGGTTTACCCCTTACAGAAAGAATTTGTGAGTTACATGGTTATAAACTTATCCTTAAAAGTAAAAAAGGGGAAGGTACAGAGGGAATAATTGAACTTGTATGAAAAGAAAAATACTTATTGTTGATGATGAAAGATCAATTTTAGAATGGATGAAAATTGCGCTTGAAGATAAATATGATGTTTTAACAACACAGGATGGAAGGAGTGCTTTGAATATAATAAAAGAAGAGAACCCCCTTTTAATTATAACAGATATTAAAATGCCAGGAATTTCAGGATTTGAAATTTTAGAGGAAGTAAAAAAAATAAATTTTAATATACCTGTTATAATTATAACTGCTTATGCATCCCTTGACTCTGCAATTGAAGCTTTTAGAAAAGGAGCTTCTGATTACATGGTAAAACCCTTTTCAGAAGAAGAGTTAATTTATAGAATTGAAAAGTATTTACCTCTAATAAAAGAAGATAGAGAATTTATTGCAGTTGATGAAAAAACAATAGAAGTAAAAAAACTTGCCTTAAAATCTGCAAATTCTGATGTTCCTGTTTTTTTATATGGTGAAAGTGGGGTAGGAAAAGAAGTTGTTGCAAGATTCATTCATAAAAATTCAAATAGAAAAGATAAAAATTTTGTAGCAGTAAACTGCGCAGCCTTACCCTCTGAACTCCTTGAATCAGAACTTTTCGGGTATAAAAAGGGTGCCTTTACAGGTGCCTTTAAAGATAAAAAGGGACTTTTAGAAATCGCAGTTGGTGGAACTATTTTTCTTGATGAGATTTCAGAAATGCCCATTAATCTTCAGAGTAAATTATTAAGGGTTATTGAAACCAAAGAGATAACACCTATAGGTTCCCTTGAATCAAAAAAGATAGATTTAAAAATTATAAGTGCTACCAACAAAGACCCAAAGGAGGCAATTAAAGAAGGAAAATTGAGGGAAGATTTATATTATAGACTCTCAACCTTTCCTATATATATTCCACCTTTGAGAGAAAGAAAAAAGGATATCCCTGCTTTAACTCATTATTTTCTCAAAAACATGTCAAAGAAAATGAAAAAAGAATTTGTTCTTGATGAGGAGGTACTTCAAATATTAGTGGATTATGAGTGGAAAGGAAATGTAAGAGAATTAGAAAATGTTATTGAAAGAGCCTGTATTATATGTGATGGTTTTATAATTAAAAGGGAACATATCCCTTATGAAATTGTTGAAAAATCTGAAACACAAAGAAGTTTGAAAGAACTTGAGGAAAAAATGATAATGGAGGCCCTTGAAGAATTTAATGGAAATGTTAAAAAGGCGGCTCAAAAGCTCGGGTTACATCCCTCAACAATTTACAGAAAACTAAAAAAATTAAATAAAAAAGATGGAGAATAACGAGAAATTAGCAAAGATATTCAACAGGATGGCTGATGCTCTTGAGTTCCTGGGAGAAATTCCTTTCAAAATTCAAGCTTACAGAAAAGCAGCAAGGACACTTGAAAATCTTGATAAGGATATATCAGAAATTGAAGAAATTCAAAAATTACCGGGAATAGGAGAGGGTATAGCAAAGAAGATAAAGGAATTTCTTGAAACTGGTAAAATAGAAAAGGCAGAGGAAATTTTTTCAAAAATACCTGAAGGAATTTTGGACCTTATGCAGATACCAAATCTTGGTCCCAAAACCTTATATCTTTTGCATAAGGAATTCGGAGTAAAGGACATGGAAAGTTTAAAGAAAGCCCTTCTTAACCCCAGAATAAAAACTCTCTTTGGTATGGGTGAAAAAAAGGTTGAAAATATTAAAAAGGGAATAGAACTTTTTTTGAAAAGTAAAGAAAGATACCTTTTAGGAGAAGTATATCCAATAGTTAATTCCCTTGTTAACTATTTAAAATCAAATGAAAATGTTCTGATGGTTATACCTGCTGGTTCTTTCAGAAGATTTAAGGAAACAGTGGGAGATGTGGACATACTTGTAACAACAAAAACTAAAAATGATATATCAGAATATATAACTCAATTCCCAAAAATTGAAAAAGTTCACGCCATGGGACCAACAAAAACTTCCTTTGTTTTAAAAAACGGATTACAGGTAGATATAAGAGTTATTTCCTCACAATCAATGGGGGCTGCAATGCAATACTTCACAGGTTCAAAGCAGCATAACATCCATTTAAGAACCATAGCAAAAAGCCTCGGATTAAAAATAAGCGAATATGGAGTATTTAAAGGAGATAAATTTATAGCAGGAAGAACAGAGGAAGAAGTTTACGGAACTTTAAATATGCAATGGATACCTCCTGAAATAAGGGAGGATGAAGGTGAAATTGAACTCGCTTTAAAAGGAGAAATTCCTAAACTTGTTGAATTTGGCGATATTAAAGGGGATCTTCATGTCCATTCTGATTACTCTGATGGACAATCTAAAATTACTGAAATAAAGGAGGAAGCAAGAAAAAGAGGTTATATGTATGTGGCTATCTGTGACCATTCCCAGTCAGCAAAATATGCAAAAGGTTTATCTATAGAAAAATTAATGAAGAAAAAAGAAGAAATCAAAAAATTGAATGAAAAAGGTGATTATCCTTATTTAATTTTTGGAGCAGAAGTGGATATATTACCTGATGGTAAACTTGATTACCCAGATGAAGTTTTAAGGGAAATAGATTATGTAGTTGTATCTATCCATACAGGTTTTAAGAAAGACAATACTGAGAGAATAATAAAGGCTTTTGAAAATCCCTATGTTCATGCCTTCTCTCATCCCACTGGAAGACTCATAGGTTCAAGGGAACCCTATGAAGCCAACTGGGATGAGGTTTTTAAAAAAGCAAAGGAGAAAAATATATGGATGGAAATCAATTCCTATTATGAAAGACTGGATCTTTCACCGCCTTTGATAAAAAAAGCAAAAAAGTATGGAATAAAATTTGTTATTGGAACAGATG
>CBFGJR010000091.1:0-3096 GCA_965649145.1 Caldifarciminota bacterium
GGAACAATTGCATGGTTTCAAAATCCAAATTCTAATGTTTCCGCTCATTATGTGTTGAGGTCTCAAGATGGTCACTCAACCCAGATGGTCTTGCATAAAGATATAGCATGGCATGCAGGTAACTGGACATATAATACGCAAAGTATCGGTATAGAACATGAGGGATGGGTTGAGCAAAACGGATGGTATACTGATAATCTTTACAAAAAATCAGCCTATATAACAAGGTCAATGATAAATCTGTTTGGTGTGCCTTATAACAGGCAGTATATTATAGGGCATAATGAGGTTCCTGGTTCCACACATACGGATCCCGGTCCTTACTGGGACTGGACATATTATATGAGACTTGTTGGATATCTGCCTATGCCTGATACAGTAGTTGATGACCTTTCAAAGGGTTTTAAAAGGGGGGGACCTTATTCTTCCTGGTGGTTCAAAGATACTGTGGGTTACGGTTATGGCGGTCATATCTTCTGGACATATACATGGACAAATCCTGTATCAAACTGGGCAAGATGGACACCAATTTTACCTGATACAGGAGATTATGAAATATTTGCTTATATCCCGGCAGATACACAGTTTAACGCTTATATAAGATACAAAATTTACAATTTAATTGAGACAACACCCTACTGGGTCAATCAGGGAAATTTTAATGGACAGTGGAAAAGTCTTGGTATTTATCCAATGCCAAAGGATGGATGTGTCACACTTGGTGATACTTCAAATGTCTCCGGGAAAAAGATAGCCTTTGACGCAATTAAATTTAGATTTTTAAACTCTATTGATAACCTTTCTTTTTATTTGATAGATGATGGCAATCCAAATTGCTATTTTTATGGTAACTGGAATTTATCCAATTATACAGGATATCTGTCCGATTATAGATGGGCATATACATCACAGAATGATTCTGTTAAGTATGATTTTTCATATCTTTCTGATGGTTTATATGAAGTTAGTGTTTTTGTAAGGAAGGGTTCCAACAGGACCCGTAATGCCCATTATAGAATAAGGGCTCAGAACGGTAACTTTGATTTTTATGTGGATCAATACTCACAGAATATTTTTACTGTTTCCTGGATTCTATGTGACACTTTTTCTTTAATATCTCCTTTTCATTTGATTTTATATTCCAGTTCTCAGGATGGAAGTGTTGTTATCTGTGATGCTGTTAAGTTCAGTTATATTAGTTCTGTTTCAGAAGAGGAAAAAGTAAAAGAAAGAGAAAATTTTTATGTTTTTTATAAAAAAGGGAAAGTATTTTTGAATTTAAAGGAAGATAATTCCGCGGTTTATGTTTATGATATTATAGGAAGGAAGATATTTGAGAAATCCTTTATTTCAGGAGGGGAAAAAGAAATTTTCTTTAATTTCTCAAAAGGGATATATTTCATAAAGGTAAAAACCCAAAGAGGAGATATAATTAAAAAGATAATAAAAATATATTAGTTTAATTTTCTTCTCTTTTTAAAGAAGCAAATATTCCAATAAAATCAAATTTTTCCTTTTAAATAAAATCAAATTCCTTTTTCTTTTCATATATTTCAGGAAGAAGTTCGCGGAATCTATCTTTTGTTTTTAAAATCCATTCTTTGAAATGTTCTTCCATTTTTTCTTTTGTCCACCTGTTATTGTTTAAATCTTTTTCATCAAAATAAAAACCATTTTCCACAATTTTTGCTTCTGTTAAACATACGGGACAGCGAAATAAATTACCCTTTATATGCTGGAAAATATCACAGAAATCAACCGGACAACGCCTTGAAATGGTTGAGTTAAATGGCTTGCTTTTAAAATCAAGTAATTTATCAATGGATTCTTTAAATCTTTTGATATTTTTATCAAGCAACACTTCACCAGGACCAGCACCAGATAAGAGAAAACTATCAACAATCCTGTAATTAAATGCAAGAAGAAAAATATTCATCAGTGGAAGCTGAAATTGATTCCAGTCAATAGGTGAGGCAACTCCAACACTTAAAGCAGGTCGTTCGGGTTTATTTTTTATTAAAGGATAAAGACATAAAAATCTGTCAAGGAAAATTTTTAACTTTCCAGGAATTGTTAATACATAAGTCGGGGCAAAAAGAATTAAACCGTCAGCATTTATAATTTTTTCAGCAAGTATATAAATATCATCTTCAATCTTACATTTTGTATCCTTAAATACACATGACATACAACCCCTGCATTCCTTTATATCATAGTCTTTGAGATATAAAACAGAAGTTTCAATATTTTTTTCTTTTAGCAATTTCTCCGAATATTTTGCAAGGATATCACAATTTCCTTTTATTCTTTCCGATGCTACTAAGATTGATATTTTCATTTTCTTTTTCTTAAAGCATAAAAGAAGGTATAAAAATATTTTTTAAGGCTTATTTTTTCTTTGAAAATTATTATTTTTGTATCCATTTTATTAATTTTAAGATAAGTTAAAATAATTTTTTATAAAATTGAAGACCAATGAGAAACCTTTTAAAAATTTTTTTAAGGATTTAGCCGATTATTTTAATTCTAAAAATTTCCTGTGATACCATAAATTTTTATCTTACCGCTGCACCTAAGAGGGTACTGAAAATTTTATAATATTACCATTCAAAGGCACATCCGATTTCAAGAATTTCCTTTTCTTTTACTCTATCCTTTATTAAAGCAACTGTTCTCTGAAAAAAAATTCTTTTAAACTCTATCTTATCCGCTGTTTAAAAATTTAAATTTTAGGGCTTTTTAAGTATTACTTTTGATTTCTCTATAACAAAACCACCAGTCAAAATTTTCATATTTCTTTGTATTTCTGCTATTTCTCCTCGTTCATCAGCAATTATAGGGAATTCAATTTCTACTTCAAGTTTTTCCTTTATCCATTCCATCCATTTTATATGGGAATAAACCTGGTCAATAGAAAGACCGATAAGTTCAACATTATTTTCTTTAAATTCCTTTTAAATTATTATAATAATGTTTTAAAATAAAAATTTCAATATTTCAATATTTTTTCTTGTTACAATTTTTAAAAATTCGTAAATTTTAAAAAAAAATTCAAAATTGTTTGAAAGAGGGATTATTTTATATAATTATTCAATC
>CBFGJR010000092.1:0-3049 GCA_965649145.1 Caldifarciminota bacterium
TTTCTTTCAATAATTTTTCATGATATAGGTAAACCTTTGACAAGGACCCTTGAAGATAATAGGACGAGATTTATAGGGCATGATAAGGTGGGTGCGAATATTGCCTATAGATGGGCAAAGGATTTTAGATTTTCCGATAAATTTTCTAAAAAATTAAAGGCTATGGTTTTTTCTCATATGTATCCTCATTTGTTAGGAAAAGAAGAAGAACTTACAAAAAGGGCACTTTTTAGATATTTAAAAAGGACGGATGATTTATGGTTTTTATTATTTATTCATGCTTATGCTGATTTTAGGGCAACTCCACCAGGAAAAAATCCAGGATATTTAAAAAATTTGTTGAAGAAAATTTATGATTTTAAATTGGAAAGTGAAAGGGAAAGACCCGCGCCCCTTATTAATGGTTATGATCTGATAGACCTTGGTCTTACCCCTGGTCCAATTTTTAGAGAAATATTAAATGAAGTAGAGGAATTAAAGGCAGAAGGGGTTTTAAAATCAAAGGAAGAGGCACTTATTTATGTTAGAAAGAACTATCTTAAAGAAAAAGAAATTACTTAAAAAAAGAATTTATAATTAAATTTAAGGTTCAAACCCTTTTATATTTTTTTAAAAAAATGGAATATAAATTTTTAAAAATTGAGGATAAAGGAAAATATTCTATAATATTTCTTTCAAGACCTCCTGTTAATGCTTTATCTCCTGAACTTCTATCTGAACTGGAAGATGCGGTTTTAACGATAGGAAGGGATAAAAATAAAAGGTCAATAATTATAACAGGTGAGGGTAAATCCTTCTGTGCAGGTGCTGATGTAAAGCTTATGAAGGATTTTAATTCAATTGAAGCAAGGGAATTTGCAAAAGTTGGACAGAAAGTTTTAATAAGTATTGAAAATTCAGAAATACCTGTTATTGCTGCAATACATGGTTATGCTCTTGGAGGTGGTTGTGAACTTGCTCTTGCCTGTGATCTAAGAGTTGTGACAAGGTCTTCTCAGATCGGTCAACCAGAGGTAAAACTTGGTCTTATTCCTGGCTTTGCAGGTACTCAGAGGTTATCCCGATTGATAGGAATTGGAAGAGCTAAGTGGATGATTTATTCTGGGGAGCCGATTTCAGGTGAAAAAGCCTATGAATGGGGTTTTGCTGAAGTTCTTGCAGATGAAGATAAACACATTGAGGAGGCTGAAAATCTTGTTAAGAAAATTCTTGAAATGGGTCCATCTGCAATAAGACTTGTAAAAACTGTTATAAACAGGGGGATTGATTCAACTTTTACTACTGCCACAAGTTATGAAGCAGAAAGTTTTGGTCTTGTTTTTTCGACAGGAGAGCCTAAGGAAGGTATAGAGGCATTTCTTGAAAAGAGGAAGGCAAAATGGCAAGAAGAAGGTTAATTTTAATCACAGTTTTAGGAGTTATTTTTCTTATTTTACTTTTTTATTATATAAAACCTGGAACTGCACCCCATATTATAAAAGAGGAAGAAATTGAGAAGATACCTACAGAAGAGGTTTTATTTGGTGGTGAAAAAGTAGAGGAGTTATGGATGGGTATTTATGTGGGGGATAAGAAAGTTGGGTATGCTTATACAAGAGTAAATAAAAAGGAAAAAGTAAGAGAGATATACCAGAAGATGTATTTAAAAGTTATTCAATTGGGACAGGTTCAGGAATTATTTGCCACAACAATTGTGAATGCTAATGAAAATTATATTCCCATGACCTTTGACTTTATTCTTGAATCAATGCAACAAAAAATGAAAGTGAAGGGAGAATTCAAAGGTGATAAACTCTTCCTAAAAGTTGAAACTCCTGAATTTAAAAGAGATTTATCCCTTGAGATTCAGGGTCTTTCCCATTTACCCCTTACTCTTGAAAAACTTATTGAAGAAAACAAGGTTGAAAAGAAAATGGACTTCAGTTATTTTGACCCAACAACTTTTAAAATGGAAAAAGGTTATGTGGAAAATTTTGGAGAGGTTCAGGTTGATTATAAGGGTAAAACTCTTAAGGCTAAGAAGTATAGAATAGTGGCAGGTGGTTTAATTACAGATGTATGGGTTGATAATAAGGGAATTTTGAAAGAAGAAACCCAGCCCCAGATGGTATTTTTAAGGGAAGAGGCCGAGGAGGCAATGAAAATTGAGGGTCAGCCCTTAAATATTTTATTAAAATTTGCAGTTAAGCCTGAAGGCAAAAAAATTGATGAATTAAAAAGGGAAAGTTATAAGAGAATAGTTTATCGCCTTGAAAATATCGATTTGTCTTTTCTTGACCTTAGTTTTGGGAGTCAAAAAATTCTGGAAAAAGGGGAAAATTATGCTGTTATAGAGGTTGTTAAGCCAGAAATTAAGGAAGTTAAAAAAATTGATACCACTTCTCTTTCAAAGTATTTAAAACCCAGTGCTTTTATTCAGTGTGATGACCCTTTGATTGTAGATTTTGCAATTAAGGGAAAAGGTAATTTTGACGATTATTCAAAAATTGCAAGAAGTTTAACCTATTATGTTTATAATTATCTTGAAAAATCTCCTGTTGTTTCCTTTCCTTCGGCGCTTGATGTTTTAAAGATGAAAAAGGGAGATTGTAATGAGCATTCTGTTTTATTTGCAGCAGCAGCCCGTGCCTTAAAAATTCCTTCTGAAATTGCTGTTGGTCTTGTCTTCACTGATTCTTATTTTTATTATCATGCCTGGAATACTATTTTTCTTGATAAATGGATTTTTGTGGATCCTACTTTTGGTCAATTTCCTTCTGATCCCCTCCATATTATGTTAAAACTTGGTGGAGTTGAGAAGCAGGCTGATGTTATGGCTGTTGTTGGTAAGATAAGGATAGAGGTTCTTGATATTGAATAGAAATGTTTCTTTTAAAACTTATACGAATTGTAAAAAAATTTGAAAATTTTACTCTTGGACCTTTTGATTTAGAGCTTAAGGAAGGGGAAATTTATGGTCTTATAGGTCCAAATGGTTCAGGAAAAACAACAACTTTGAAAATTATAACAGGGCTTTTAATACCTGATGAAGGAGAAATTTATTTTAAAG
>CBFGJR010000093.1:0-2998 GCA_965649145.1 Caldifarciminota bacterium
TTGAGATTGTGAATCCAAGAATTGATGAAGCAAGTTTACCTGTATGGATTAAAAATTTGAAAATAATGCAACCCTACTATGTGGATATAAGGGATGACAGAATTATTTTATTTGGAAGCGTAAATCCTGATACTCTTAGTTATTACTACTTAACTCGTGCTGTAACACCTGGAAAATTCTTTACCTCTCCTGTCAGGGGATTTGTTATGTATAATCCAGAAATAAATGGAAACTCAAATGCCTCTTATTTTGAAATTAACAAAAAATAAATATTTAATTTTTTTAATTTTTGTTTTTACTTCTATTTTTTTAATTTATATTATCCCTCTACCTAAAAATATAAATCCTGAATGGTCAAAAATTGTTAGGTTCAGAGATGGTTCACCAATGAGAGTTTTTTTAACATCTGATGAAAAATGGAGGATCTTTGTACCAATAGAAAAAATTGATCCACTCTTTGTTAAAACAACAATACTCTATGAGGATAAATATTTTTATTATCATCCTGGCTTTAATCCCTTTTCTCTTTTAAGGGCACTCATTCAGAATATAAAGAAAAGAAAGATTGTTTCAGGTGGTTCAACAATAACTATGCAACTTGCAAGGATTCTTGAACCAAAGGAAAGAACAGTAATAAACAAAATTTTGGAGATTTTTAGAGCAATTCAATTTGAATTAAGACTTGGTAAAAGAAAAATTCTTGAACTTTACCTGAATATTGCACCTTATGGAGGAAATATAGAAGGTATAGGTGCTGCAATGCTTTTATATTACGGAAGATTACCTGAAAATATGACACCTGAGGAAGTTGCCTTTTTAGTTTCCCTTCCCCAGTCACCTTCAACAAGATTTCAAAAAGAAAAAGATAAAATTTCAGGGAGAAACAGGGTTTTAAAAATTATGTTTGATAAAGGTCTTTTAACTGAAAGGGATTATATTGAAGGAATGAAAGCAAGCATACCTGAATTAAAAAAACCTCCCTTTTATGCTCCACATATAAGTGATTTTCTTGTTTTAAATTGTTCTAAAAATGATATCAAAAGCACTATTGATAAGGAAATTCAGAGGAAAATTGAAAATATTGCAAATTCTTATAAAAAGAGAATAAGGGATTTGGGAGCAACAAATTTAAGTGTAGTCGTAATTGAAAACTTGACAAGAAAAGTGAGGGGGGCTATAGGTTCTCTTGATTATTTTGACAAGGAAAATCAGGGCGAGGTCAGAGGGTTTTATGCTTATAGGTCACCGGGTTCTGCTTTAAAACCCTTTCTTTATATTCTTGCAATAGAGGATGGACTTATAAATCCCTTATCACTTATTGAGGACGCACCTTATAAATTCGGGGATTTTGAACCTGTAAATTTTTTAAAGGACTTTAAAGGACTTGTAAAAGCAGAGGAAGCCCTTTCCTATTCTTTAAATATTCCCTTTATATTAATTTTAAGAAGATATGGTTACGGTAGGTTTGTTAGAAAATTGATGGAAGCAGGTTTAGAAGGACCTTTAAGTTATGAAAAATATGGACTCCCGATAATAACAGGTGGAATGGATGTTAGACTTATGGATCTAACAAATTTATATGTAACAATCGCAAAGGGGGGTATACATGGTAAATATATTTTAATTGAGGATGAAAACAAAGAGGAAAAAAAACTCTTTAATAAGGGTGCTTGTTTTTTAGCATTAAAGGCTTTATCAAAAAGAGAAAGACCCGATGCTCCAAATTTAAAAAAATTTGTTATGCCCTCAGGAAGAATATGCTGGAAAACAGGAACTTCTTTTGGTAGAAGGGATGCATGGTCAATAGGATTTCAGAAAGATTTTACTGTGGGTGTATGGGTTGGGAATTTCAGTGGTGAAGGCTCAGACAGTATTATTGGAGTAAAACTTTCTGCACCGATAATGTTTGATATAATAAAAGCAATAGAAGAACCCTTTAATGGATATTTTGATTGGGAATATGAAGCAATTTACGAAATAGACTCTGTAGAGGTATGTGCCTTTTCAGGATATAAACCGGGAAATGCCTGCAGTGAAACAAAACTGGCTCCAATGTTAAAGAATGCTCACACTTATATAGAATGCCCCTTTCATAAAAAGTTTATTATAGAGAGAAAAACAGGATACAGGGCAAATCCCTATAAAAATTATAAGGAAAAGGAGATTGTTGAAAAAACTTTTCTTGTATTACCCCCACCTGTTCAGAAAATTTTAGGTGGTAAGGGAAAACCTCCAGAATTTCCTCCTGATTTTAAGATAGTTGAAAAAAAGGAAAAATTGAAAATAGTAAGTCCTGTGAATAATGCTTTATATTTAATTCCAAAGGGAATAAAGAGGGCATCAAAAATTCCCTTAATGGGCTTTACTTCATCAAAAAAAGATACAATATTTTGGTTTTTAAACGGGAAATTTATTGGTAGAACAAGGTCAGGTGAAGTTCTTGAAATAGAGCCCGATGAAGAAGAAATTGTAATTGCAGGACAGGATGCATCAGGCAATATTGAAATGGTGCGTATTCAGGTTATAAAAGAATGATAATTCATAGGTAAAAAAAATATTTAAATCCCATTTGGGGAAGGGTAAAATTTTTTATTCTTATAAATAATGTCACTTTTAAACCATTCAAAAAAAATTTCAAATTCCTCTTTTTTAAACTTAATAGATATTGGAAAGACAACAAGAACCCTGAGGATTTCTAAGATCACAGGCACATTTTTTTTCCTTTATACCCCTTTTTATACTTTCAATAATCTCACCCTCTTTTTTTTCCTTTATACTTTCCATCAAATCCCCGACCTTGTAATTAAAGCAATACTAGGTATAACAGTCAGGATTTTCTCTCTCCTTCTGATAAACCGGCACTCTTATATTTTTTCTATAAAAAATTTCACCATTTGAGCCAAAGTAAACAACTTCACAATCCTTATTTTCACAGAAATAATAATTTGAATCAGGATTTATATCCATAAGGGAATTGAGTATATTAGTTTTCAATGTT
>CBFGJR010000094.1:0-2968 GCA_965649145.1 Caldifarciminota bacterium
TGGATAAATACTCTTTAACTGTATCTTTCTTACCTTTAATTTCAAAGAGATAGGGGATACCGGGTTTCATTTTATAATCAACAGAATCATAACCTGCTAAATTTTTATTTATAAACACCATCCCCTTTCCCCTGAAGTGAAAACTTGTGCTATCCCCTTTTATAAAAGGAATTTCTATTATTCTTTTTTCCTTTAATTTTAAATAAAATATTCCCCTGTAAAGGTAAAAGGGAGCTAAAGCTTTTATTTCCACCTTCCCGGGAGGAAGAGTTCCTTTAAAAGGGAGATGTACCAGCTCATTATTAATTTTACACACCTTTACATCAAAGGAAGATTTTATTTCAAGAGAAGGGTAAAAGAATTTTCTATAGAAGTAAAAGGAGGATATAAAAATTATAAAGAAAAAACTGATAAAAACAGAAATTAAAATTTTTGAGAGTCTGCTCCCTTTTTTCTCTTTTCTTTTTTCTCCTTTAATAGTTCTTGTTTCAAACATCTTGATTTTTTCTTCTATGTAATCCCTTATAATTTTCTCTCCATCTAAAATTTTTCTTTCACCAACTATTCTTATAATATCCTTTTTGAATTCTAAAGCACTTTTGTATCTTTTTTCAGGATTTTTAGAAAGACTCTTTTTTAAAATTTTTTTCACATTATTTTTAATTCCTTTAAAAATTTTCTTTGAAAAATCTGGGTTTTCTCTTTCTATTTTAATTAAAATTTGGGTGGTATCCTTTCCTGTAAAAGGTTTTTTCCCTGTAATCATTTCATAAAGAGTGCATCCAAGAGAAAATATATCTGATAAAGGAGATAATTTCTCTCCTTTTACTTGTTCTGGGGACATATAAAAAGGGGTTCCTATAACAACACCAGGTTGAGTAATTTCCGGTGAATCCTTTGCTTTCGCTATGCCAAAATCAGTTAATTTAACAAAACCC
The DNA here is from genome assembly GCA_965649145.1 of Caldifarciminota bacterium. GTDB lineage: Bacteria > Hydrothermota > Hydrothermia > Hydrothermales > JAJRUZ01 > JBCNVI01. The sequence continues at coordinate 939 of CBFGJR010000094.1, forward strand.
TCTTTTGAAATTAATATATTTGAAGGTTTTATGTCCCTGTGGATTATACCTTTGTTATGAATGTAATCAAGAACTTCAAGAACTTTATAAGTTATAATTAAAGCAACTTCTGGCTCAACTTTTCCACCTATTTCTATCAATTTTGAAAGATCAAATCCTTCAATCCATTCGTAAACAACTACTATTTTGTTATCCTTTTCAAAAATTTCATAAATTTTTACCGCATTGGGATGCTCAATTGATGCACAGGTCCTTGCCTCCTCATTAAATCTTAAAACCAAATCCTCTGGAAAATCTTTTGAAATTGACTTTATAAGACAGTATCTATTAAGGGATTTGTTATACGCTTTATAAACCTCTGTAAAATTATCTTTTTTTAGTTCTGATATAATCTCATATTTTCCAATTTTCATTAATAGGCACCATCTTTACTAATTATTGCACCAATTGTTTTTAAAAGTATTATTAAATCACCTTTTAAAGTTTTTTGCATTGTATAACTCTTATCCATTTCAACTCTTTCTTTAAAAGTTATTTTATTCCTTCCTCCAACCTGCCATGGGCCTGTTAAGCCTGGCTTTAAATTAAATATTACCTCATCTTCAGGTCCAAACCTTTTAACTTCTTCAGGTAAATAAGGTCTCGGTCCAACAAAACTCATCTCACCTTTAAATATGTTAAAAAGCTGTGGAAGTTCATCAAGACTGAATTTTCTAAGGTATTTTCCGAATTTCGTAATTCTCGGGTCATTATTTTTAAGTTTCCTGTATATTTCCCACTCTCTTTTAGCCTCTGGATTTTTATCAAAAAATTCTTTAAGTCTTTTTTCTCCGTCAATATACATTGTTCTGAACTTATAAATATTAAATTTTCTCTTATTTTTTCCAACCCTTTCCTGAACAAATATAGGTTTCCCCTTACTTTCTATCATAATAATTAAGGAAATAATTGCAAAAGCTGGTAAAAGAATAATAATCAGAAAAAAGGCAATAATTTTTTCAATTTTCTCCATAATCCTTTAATCTATATATATAAATACCCTTATCCGTTCCAACAAAAAGAGTATCTTTCTTATTATTAAAGGTATAAACAGTTCTTTTTGTAATTGAACTTTCGTCAAAAAAATGATCCCATCTATTTTTTTCAGTATCATATATCCAGAAACCATTTTTATAAGTTCCTAAAAAAATTAACTTACCTACAATAAAAATAGAATTTTGAACATAATAATTAGAAGGGTTAAAGGGGGTAGGTGGAGGATAAAAAAATTTAAAAGAATCTCCTCTTTCCTCAAATTTTAAAAATCCTTTTTCACTTACAACCCACATATTTTTCTCTTTATCTTTTTTTATATCAATAATTTTACCATCCAGTAGCAACTTTCTGTCAAGAACTCTAAAACTTTCTTCTTTATCCTTTCTTATGGCAAAAAGACCATTCAAAGTTCCTATATACACAAAATTTTCTGTTAATTCAAGGGTAAATATTTTTTCATCTTTTAAAATATTACTAAAATTTACACCCTCAATATCTGATATAAATAAACCTTTGTCTGTAGCAATAAATAAAGAAGGAGCATCAATCAAGATTTTGTAAATAGGTAACCTTTCATAGATATTTTTTGTTTTAAATTCACTATCCTTATAGATTACAATTTTCCCCTCAGAAGCAAAAATTACAATATCCTTATAAGAAACTCCATTATAAAAGGTTTCTGTATTTAAACCAAAGTGAAATCTGGAAAATCTTTTCCACTCAAATCCCCTTCTAATAATAATTCCCTTTCTATCATTAAAATCTCCTGTCCCAGCAAACAAAATCCCCTTATTTTCCAGTATTTCTATAATCCTTACCTCACTGAAACTTGTCCCTGCACCTATTCTGGAAACATTTCTCCAGAAATCCTTATCATAAACAAAAACACCTTCTCCTTTAGTACATGCGTAATAATAATCATTATCCTCACATATAATTTCAAAATTAACCTTTTCTCCATCCTCGGTAAAAATGTAAAAAGGTGCAAGAAAGGA
>CBFGJR010000095.1:0-2952 GCA_965649145.1 Caldifarciminota bacterium
CATTAAAATACTTATGGTTACAAATGAAATAATTATTAATCTTTTCATCTTTTTTTATTTTTAAAACCGATTTGAACGGATTATATGAGTAAACTTTGAATAGAATTGTATTAATTATAAAAAAAAATTTAAAAAAAATCAAATCAGAATATTTTTTCCTTTAGAACTTCCTCACCTTTAAAAAGGGCAATTCTGTTCTCATCAACAAAAACATATGTTTCATCTTCCGGGAATTCACCTGTATTTACATAAATTTTCCCTTCCTTTTCAATAAACATTGGTTTGTGAAAGTGACCTAAAATACATATATCTCCTCCTTTTTTAAAAAATTTTTCTGCCCTTGGGGGAATTTCTTCTTTCACTTCCTTTTTTTCTGAACTATTTCTTGAAATTTTTGAAAAGGTTTTTGCAAGTTTTATTCCTATATCAGGATGAAATAGATAGAATAGAAATTTTACAAAGTCAGTTCTTATAAAGAAATTGAAATATGTTCCAATAATATCTTTATTGTAGTAAAAATCACCGTGTGCAAGTAAAACCCTTTTACTTCCAATTTGAAATACCCTTTCTCTTTGGAAAATTCTAATATTAAAGCCTTTTATAAATTCTTTAACAAAAAAATCATGATTCCCCGTGAAATAAAAGAACTCAAATTTATCCTTAAATTTATAAAGTTCAGAAACAAAAAGAAAATTTTCCTTTGGTATAACGAGCTTATATTCAAACCAGAAATCAAATATATCTCCCAAGAAAACAATCTTGCTTTTTTCAGGTAAAATTTCAAGTAATTTAAAAAATTTTTCAAATACTTTCTTATCCCTCTCCTCTGAGTAACCGAGGTGAAAATCTGCAAAAATATAATATTGCACTTTAAATATTATATACTCTATAATAAACTTTATGAAAATATTTTTGCTTTTACTTTTTTTCCTTAATTCAGAGGAACCATTATATTATTCAGATTTTTATGAAATTTATGCAAGCTGGGATTCAATAAATTTTTACATAAAAGTAAAGGTAAAAGAATTTGACAGAGTTTATTCAGCTACAGGAAGCGGGGAAGAAGGAGAGTACTTTTTCCCTGAATTGAGAGAAGTTAATAAATTTCCTGTGAAGCTGAACAATTTTTTAATGTTTGATATAAGGGAAAATAAAAGTTATATTACGGATAAAAGGATTAATTTTGAACTTGATACACTTGAAGAGAATTTTATGATTAATTTTAAATTACCCATTGAGATTTATGAAGAAAGCCAATATGTTTATTTCTGGATTGGTTTAGAAATTAAAGGGGTACTTTACCCTATCCCGGAAAAAAAGGAAAATATGTTCCCTGTTTTTTCTTTTTCTCCTGACCAGGATTTTGATGGTAAATGGGATAAAGGGGTTAATATCAAAGCAATAACAAGAGTAATATACAAAGGGGAGGAGGAAGAAGAACTGTCTTTAAGGGAGTTAAAAAAATTTTTTAATCCTGAAAAAGAAAATCTTGAAATAGTTCTTGAGGGGGGTAAAGAATTGAGTAATATCTTTGCCTCTGTTTACAGTTTAACAGGTAAAAAGATCAGGGATATTGAGGTATTAAAGTTTGGTAAGAAGATTAAAATTATTTGGGATGGGAGGGATGAATCAGGTAAAATTCAAAGGTCAGGAGTATATTTAATAGTAGTTATGAAAGGAAATGAAACCTGGGCACAAATTCCTGTTGTGATATTTAAATGATAGAGGAGAGATTAAAGAGGATTTCCCCTCTCTATTTTGGAAAAAAAATAGTAAATCTAAAAAATAAAAAAATTCTTCTTATTGGTCTTGGTGCTCTTGGTTCAAATATCCTTGATTTACTTATTCGTGCAGGTATTAAGAACATAATTCTTATAGACAGGGATTATGTGGAATTTTCAGATCTACTCACAAGTCCGCTTTATACAAGTGAGGATGCACAGATTTCAAAACCAAAGGTTATTGCATCTCTTGAAAAAATAAAATCTATTGATGAAAATTTAAATGTAGAAATTTTTTTTGAAAATTTTTCTTCCCAATTTGTTAAAAATTTTAACTTTTCAGGAATAGACCTTTTAATTGATGCAGTTGATAACCTTGAAACAAGGTTTTTGATAAACGAGGCTTCTTTTAAATATAGAATTCCCTTTATTCATGGAGCCTGTGTTTCAGAAAGGGGAGAAGTTTCCTTCTTTAAACCCTGGGAAGGACCTTGCTATAGGTGTTTATTTAGAGAAATCCCCAAAAAAGGAAGAATTGAGACCTGTGAAACACATGGAATAAATCCCTCTGTTTCTAAGATAGTGGCAGCGATAGAATCGGATTTGGCACTTAAATACCTTACAATAAATAAATCCTATACAGGGAAGATTTTTTACCTTGATTTTTCAGAAAAGTATTTATTAGAAGAGTTAAAGATAAAAAAGAGAAAGGATTGTCCCTTGTGTGTGAGAGGAATTTTTGAGTTTATGGAAAAAAGGGGGGAGAGAATAATAACCTTTTGTTCTGAAAAAAGTGTTTATGTTCAGCTTGATTCTCATGATTTTGAAAGCGTAAAAAGTAAGTGGAAGAATCTGGAGGGTTTTTCTGAGAATAGATATTTTATAAAAATTGAGCCAAAAGGTCTTAATTTAAAGTTATATAAAGGTGGCAAACTTTTTATAAGTTCAGGGGATTTTCTTGAAGAAAAAAGAGTAAAATCAATAGTTTCTGAGTATATCGGGAACTGAATTCTAATTAAAAAAATCATGGGTTCATAAATTATAAAGAGTTTGAAGAACCTCAACTAATTATAAAAAGATTTTGATACTTGACAATGAAAAAAAAATAGTGTATAATACAACTTTTAAAAAAAGTTTAAATCCTTTTAAAAAAAGGAGGTGAAAAAAGAATGAGAAGAAGGTCCCTGCATGCCATGCTGGAAAGAATGTTAACAACGATAAGAAGGAAAGG
>CBFGJR010000096.1:0-2900 GCA_965649145.1 Caldifarciminota bacterium
AATATTTAAATAAGATGATTAGAATTGCTAATAAAAAGGGGGTTTGTGTAAAAATTATAACGGATGATGAAAGGGGAAGAATATTTGTAGTGGCAAAAGATTGGCCAGGACTTCAGGATGCAATCTCAACTGCAATACATGAAAGGGGATTCAATCTTAAATTCTTTATGGGTTTTGTTATTGAAAAAGATTTAGCTGGTATAATTGCGGAGATAGATATAAGGGATAAAAAAATAAGGGAAATGTTTAATAGGGAAAAGGATTTTCTAAAACATTATTTACCTGATATTGCTAAATTTGACCCCTGGATGAAAGGTTTAATAGATTCAACTGCTTCAAAATTAAGGATTTTCAGGGAGGTTTTAAGAATATTAAGAAAAGAAGTTAAAAAGAAAAAATTGATAAAGGAGATAGTTCTTGAAACCGAGAAATTCTTTTCTTCAAGGTCCTGGGCTTATATAGGTGATAGAAGCCCGGAGGATTTAGCACAACAGATTTTAATGCAGATTGAACTCAGAAATTTAGCTAAGGAAAAAGGTGGTATTCATGTTCATATTAAAAATTTCAGGACAGTATCAGAGGAGTTAACAGGTATTCTTATAGCAGGTCCATCAAGAGAGCTTTTTTTAGATCAAGTTCTGGATGTTTTGAGAGATATAATACCTGATTTCAGGAGAAAGTTTGAAAAGGTTTTCACAGAGGAGGCGACCACAGTTATAAGACTTGAAATTCAAACACCTCACGAAACATGGTATCCAGAGGAAAAACACCTTATAATTGAGAATTATTTAATAGAACATTTAAAATTAAGAAGAAAAAAAATATTAAGTGAGAGAATGAGGGTGAGCCCTGAAATTATAGGGAGAATAATAATCCCCTCTCTAATTCAAGAAGCAAGAAACACAAAAATACCACAGATTTATATCTCTTTAACAGGTATAAGTGAGGAAAACTACCACTTTAAAATTATGGGTGTTGTGCCAAGAAAGGAGGGGGGTCCATACACTGATGATATTATAAAATTTCTTGACAGGGAAGAAGGAATAAGGGTCTTATCTTCAAAAGCCCCCACTTTTTCCCATGAGTTTGAGATAATAATTATAAATATATGTGCGGAAACAATTATATTTGATACACCATTTGATGTATATAAGAGATTGAATGAAATTTTAAGAGAATTAATTGGAACTTTCAGAGACTTTGATCAGGGTCTAAGGAATATAGAGCAGATTAAATTTAATCAATTGGAAGAAAAAATGGCGGGTTATGGAATTGAACCCCATCTTCTAAGAAGACTCTTTTATTCCCTGGATGAGTTTTTCAGAGTTCAGGCAGAAATTGATGACCTTTCAATAGGATTTAAAATATTCTGGGACAATATTAATAAGTATATAGGTAAACATGAGTTTATATGTAATTTAAAAAATGCTAAAAAGGCCTCAATAATTACTTTTTGTGGCGAACACTCAGAAAAAATATTTGAAAAAATACTTGATGAGTTCAGGGGAAAAGAAATTTCTGCTCTAAGATTTGATGACTTAGGGTTTATTGCTTATTTAATATTTTTATCTTATAATCAAAAACCAATAGAATATGAGGAAATCTACAAAAGACTGAAAAAAATCTGCGAAAACCTTTTAATAAAGGTTCAAATCCCTGAAAAAGTATAAAAAAAATGAAACTGCTTGAATATCAGGGAAGAATTTTATTTGAAAAATATGAAATACCAGTTAAAAAGGGTGATGTGGCAAAAAATAGTGAAGAGGCATACGAAATTCATAAAAAGATAGGAGGGGAGGTTGTTATTAAGGCTCAGGTGCCTGTTGGGGGAAGAGGAAAAGCAGGTGGAATAAAGCTCTCTGATTCTCCAGAAAAAACTAAGGAACTTGCAGAAAAAATATTCTCCCTAAGTATAAAGTCCTATCCAGTAAAAAAGGTTCTTGTAGCAGAAAGTGCCAAAATTAAAAAGGAGATGTATGTTTCCCTGACCCTGGACAGAAAAAGCGGAAAAATTCTTTTAATGGCGATAAGGGAAGGTGGTATTGAAGTGGAGGAAATTGCAAGGGAAAGACCTGAAAGTATATATACAGATTTCATACCAATATTAAGAGGAATATCACACTATCAATTAAGGAGTTATTCCAGTTTTCTTTTCCCTGATAACAGTAATTTAAGGAAAGAAGCAGAATCTATTCTTTTGAAAATTTATAAACTTTTCAGAGAATGTAATGCCAGTCTTGTTGAAATTAATCCCCTTGCCCTCTGTGAGGATGGAAAATTATGGGCTATTGATTCAAAAATAATTTTAGATGATAATGCCTTTTATAAATACCCGGATTTTGTTCCGGAGAGGGATATGGATTATGAAAATTTAAAGGAATTTGAAGCAAAAGAAAATGGATTATCCTATGTAAAACTTAATGGAAAAGTTGGTTGTGTTGTAAATGGGGCAGGTCTTGCAATGGCAACCATGGATACTCTTAAAAAATTCGGAGGGGAACCAGCTAATTTCCTTGATATAGGTGGTTCCTCTTCCCCTGAAAAAGTTAAGGCTGCCATGAGAATTCTTCTTTCTGACACAAATGTAAAATCTGTATTTTTTAACATATTTGGGGGTATTACAAGATGTGATGATGTAGCGAATGGTCTTGTTAGTGCTTTTAAGGAGTTAAAACCTGATGTGCCAATTGTAATAAGACTTACAGGAACAAATGAGGAAGAAGGAAGAAAAATAATAGAAAATTCAGGACTTAAACTTTTTACTGCAAAGAGTATGGATGAGGGTGCCAGGTTAGCAGTTGAAATGGCTGAGAATATGTAAAACTCTCTCATGAGAATCTGTGTACTTGGTGCTGGAGGTCTTGTGGGAAAAACTCTTTTAAGAGTTTTAGAAGAAAGGA
>CBFGJR010000097.1:0-2894 GCA_965649145.1 Caldifarciminota bacterium
AGAAATTTTTAATGGAAAATATTGAATTAGAAAATTCCTTTATTGATCTTTCAAATTTTTATTTTAAGAGTATAAAAACAGGGTGGTTCCAGGTTAATGAATTTAATCTGGATTTCAATCTTTTTGCTCTTATTTTTTTTAAAAATGCAGGGTATCTTGAAGTTGAGTATGGGGAGCTAAATCTTGATTCCCTTATAAGTTTTATAAATAAAAAGTTAAAGTTGGAAAAAAGGAGAGGAAAAGGTAAAATAGAACCTTTTATTTTATCTATTGATGAAGGTTTAATTAGAAAAGTTAAATTGATCTATAGAAACCGTGAATATTTTTTAGAAAATCTTAAATTTTCATTAAATATACAAGGTAAGGAATACCAAGTTAAAACTACTTTTAGTTCTCCTTCTATTTATAATCTTATGGGTGAGTTGAATTTTTTAGGAAAAGGTAATCATGTTAGAATTTTTACAAAAAATTTTAAAAGTAAACTTTTTGACCTCAATTTAATAGGAGAGCTAAAGGGGAGAGATTTTTTGATAATATTAAATGATTCCCGATTAAAAAATTATTTTATAAAGAATGCTGACATAGAAGGAAACTTTAATGGAGATATTATAGATATTAAAAGAATGAATATTTTATCTGATTTTTTAAAATTAACAACAAATTTTAAGTTTAAAGATAATACTCTTAAAGGTTTTCTGGAAGGTTCTTTTGATTTTAATGATATAAAATCTAATGTTAAGAGTAATTTTTTTGTTGATATTAAAAAAGAATTTTTTTCTGGTGATATTTTATTAACTAATTTTATTTACAAGAATTTTGAATTTGATAAAATTTTTTACAGGGGCAGCATATCTAAAAGTTTTTACCTTGATCCTGATTCTTTTTATATAAGGTCTTTATTTTTAGAAAGTTACGGAAGGAAAGAAGAAGGAGTTATAAGTTTCAAAATTGAAAATATGTCTCAAGAAATATTAAATAAATTATTATTTTTGAATTTTATTGATAAGTTTGATTTAAAAGCAAGGGGTTTACTTAAGATAAAAGAAAAAGATTTTGATGTTATATCACAGGGAATTATCAAGGATATTATTATTAAAAATTTCAAAATAGATACTTTAAATTTTACTTTTGGTAGAGATGAGGGAAAAAATACTTTTAATCTTTATTCAAAAGAAATAAATTTTAAAGGAGTTAGGATGTCTTTGGATCAATTGGGATTATTTTTTTCTGATTTTGACAGTATAAATTTTATTTTAAGGGGAAATTTTCCTCTTTTAGGTAACCTTGAAGAAAAAGGATTTTTTATTAATAGGAAAATAAGAAAAGAAATTAAATTAAGTAAGGGATTTTTGACTTTAAGTCCTTCTCTTGATTTAAAATTGGATTCCTTTAAGTTTTTGAATGGGTTTTCAAAGTTGAAAAAAGAAAAGGAACTTTTTCATTTTACTCTTAAGGAAGGTGATTTATCCTATATTCCATATCTGGATTTAAAAGGAGAATTGAATTCTGAGATAGAGTTTAAAATAAAGGATAATTTCCCTGATTTAATGGATGGTAAAATAAATGTTAAAAATTTCTTTTATAAATTTTTAAATTTAGATACTTTAAATTTTTCCTTTATCAGGAATAAGGATTCAATTAAAGGGGAGGGTTATTTTAAAAACAGGGATAAGATTGGTAAAATGAGTTTTCATAATATAGAGGAAACTTACGGTTTTGAAATCTATGGAAATGATTTCAATATAAATGATTTTGATATTTTTGTAAAAGATTTATTTGGTCTCGTAAAGGGTGACTATGATTTTAACTTTAAAGGAAATATAAAAAATAAGAAATTTGATTATATTGCTGAAGTAAATTGCGAAAATGTTTCTGGTGTATTTTATCCTGTATCTTTAAATTTTAACAATACCCATATTTACCTTGTATTCAGAAATGATACTTTTATTTATGATTTTACAGGGTTAAGTGGGAATGGAAGATTGAGGGGTAGTGGGATAGGTAAGCTTGGTTTAGATAGGAAAGGTTTTAATGTAAGCGGAAAGGTTAATTTAAAAGAAGTTGAGATTTACCCTGTTTCGAATATAGAATCTGATGTAAATGGTGAAATAATTTATAAGTATGACAAAAAAGGGCTTAATATAGAGGGTGACCTTTTTATAAATAAAGCATTTATTTATCCATATTTTGAGGAAGAATTGTTAAATAGATTTTCTAAAACAAGTATAAATTTGAATCTAAAAGGAGAAAACATTTTCATAACAAGTGAGTATTTAAATGCTGAGTTGAGAGGTAATCTTTTAATTTTAACTCCTGATTTTACAAGAAAGATTTTCAAAGGAAGATTTGACATCAAAAGGGGGAATATTTTTTATTTAGGTAGAATTTTTGATATAAGAGGAAATTCTTATGTGGAATTAAAAGGCGAGGATAAGTTTGATCCAGAACTTTTTATTGAATCTGAAACCTATTATTTTGATCCCGAAAGTAAGGAAAAGGTAAAAATTATAGTTACTGCCAGAGGGAAATTATCGTCACCTGAATTTTCTTTGAGGTCTGATCCTCCAATTTATACTGAAACTGAACTGTTAAAAAAGCTAACTTTTGGAACAGAAATAATAGGTTCAGATATTTTTGAAGGTACAGTTTCAACAGAAATAAGAAAAAGGTTGAAAATTAAAGAACTATTAATAACAGGTCTTTTAAAAGGTGACCCTGTATTTACAGTTGGAACATATGTTAGTGAAAAGGTATATCTTAAATATTCTCAGGCACTTTATAACCCCTCCAGAAATCTTTATCTTATAAAGTATTTTATCCTGCCAACCCTTTCAATTTATACAGAAAAAGATGAAAAGGGGAGTTTACAGAGTGGCTTAGAATTTGAATTCAGG
>CBFGJR010000098.1:0-16900 GCA_965649145.1 Caldifarciminota bacterium
CCATGTTCCCCCAATCCCGAATACCATAGGAAAATTACCTGGTGTTCCTGCTGTTCCTCCATTCGGTCCTGCATTACCTATTGCAAATACAGGTATTATCCCTATTATAAGCCATGACCGGCAGTTTCGCCAGAAAGTAGTATCAGTAGTATTATCTGAGCCCCAGGAATTTGACATAATATGTGGTCTTAAAGAATCAGGAAGACCTGCGACCCAGTCAAATCCTGCCTGAATTCCTGCAGTTGTCCCACCACCATTTGCATCAAGAATTTTAACGGCAATCCATTTTGCAAGAGGGGCAGCACCTATACCATGGGAACCAGCAATAAACCCCATTGTTCCTGTCCCGTGCCCGTTATCATCATAAGGATTTGCCTGATTGTTAATTACATCTCTCCATGCTGAGATTCCCCTGTAAGAATTCTTTAATACCGGATGATTTCCATCAACCCCTGTATCCATGTTTCCAACAACTATTCCCTTTCCTTTATATTTTCTTCTCCATCCTTCATCAGCTTTAATATTCTGAATGCTTCCTGATACAAAGTCTTCGCCAGGGAAAAAGTCAGAAAGAATATGGGGGGTATAATCCTGAGGAATATATATTTTATATTCATCTTCATATATCTTTATTATTTCATTAAAATTTTTAGCAAGCTCAAAAATTATGTATTTTGGAAGTTTAGCAAAGATTCTATTGGCTGTCCATCCTTGATACAGGTTCTCTATATTTCCGAGTTTTGATTTTAAAAATTCAATTATCGGTCTCTGGGTTTCGTATGCATAATTTTTCATATAATCAACTCTTGAATTTGCATCCGGAAGTTGGGCTGCAAAATTTATATCATAGTTTGGAAGTTCAATATATATGTTTATCTTTTCCTCATCCCTCATTCCCTCAAGTTTTTGGTAGAGTTTTGGGTCAATTTTTTCAAGATAAAAAATAATGAAGGGGATTAAAAAGGTTTTCATTTTTCATCCCTCCTTTCGTAATATTCTTTATATTTTTTATATGCTTTCTGTGTTTCATTTAATAGTTCAGTATTTTCAAGTTTTTCCATAACTTCTATTCTCTTTTTCAGGAAGTTTTTATGGAAGTTTTCTTTAATTTTCATAATTTCTATCTGGTTTTCAGGGGAAAAAGCATCCTTTCTCTTTGATATTTCCCTTATTTTTTCCCTTGTATTTTCAATCTCAGGACTTATTTCCTTCCAGAAAGCTATCTCACAGTAAGAATTGTAATCTGCGGATGGTATCATAAATTTATTCTTTTTAGGGTCATACTTTATTTCACCAAATTCAAGGGAGAATAGGGTTCCGAGGAAAAAATCTTTATATATTTTTTCATAACCTGTTGTTTTTAAATAATTTCGTGAGGTATCCACTTTAAAGGGTTTGAATTTGAAATCCTTAATCTCCTTGAATTCTGATTCACCTATGATTGAGGGGGGATTAAACTTCCTTTGTGGAGATTCCTTAAAACCCCCGCTAATTAAAAGGGTTATTAAAAATATACCCATAAATCACCTCCTTCTTATCTTTTTATAAAAAATTCCGGGATTTGGACCCTAAAAATAATAAATATTATCATCCATCTCTTTTTCTCTTATATAATTATAATATGAAATCAATAATTTTTTCAAGTTTTTAAGATTTTAAAATATCTTCAAATTTTTTTAAAAAGGATTCAATAACCATTGCGCAGGATTCACCTAAGGGGCAGGCACAAAGACCTTTCATTTTTTTTGAGGTATTTTCTAAAATCTCCCTTCCTTCCTTTAATAAAATTTCTTTTTTTTCAATTTTTTTAAGGAGATTACTTATTACCCAGGTTCCCTCTCTGCAAGGGGTGCATTTTCCGCAGGATTCTTCTTTAAAGAATTCTGCAATACTTTTCATAAATTTTAAAATCTCATTTTTCTTATCCTCCTTATATCCAAAAACAACTATTGCACCTGAACCTGACATGGAACCTTTTTCGATAAGGGACTCAAAATCATAGGTAATATCAAGTTCATCAGGTAATAGCGGGGGTGCAGATATTCCGCCAGGAGTTACCCCTGAAAGATGATAATTTTCTTTTAAGCCCTCACCTAAATCTTCAATTATTTCCCTTATTGTAATCTTTCCCTGTTCAATTTCAAAAACACCTTTTTTCTTCACAATTCCGCTCAAGGAGATAAGTCTTGTGCCTGTACTTTTCGGTATCCCTATTTTTGAGTAATTTTCTCCTCCAATTTCAATTATTATGGGTATATTTGAAAGTGTTTCTACATTATTTATAACTGTTGGATAGCCAAAAAGACCCTGATTTGCAGGGTAGGGTGGTTTTAACCTTGGAAATCCCTTTTTTCCCTCCATTGACTCAAGAAGCGCTGTTTCTTCACCGCATATATAAGCACCAGCACCAGGAAAAATTTTTATTCTGTGGTTGAAAGAACTTTTTAAAATATTTTTCCCCAGAAAGCCCTTTTCCTCCACTTCTTTTATTGCCTTATAAATTCTATCATAAATCCACTTATATTCCTTTCTTAAATATATATAGGAAACTTCAGCCTGAATGGCATAGGAGGAAATTATCATTCCCTCAATTAAAAGATAGGGTGCAAAAAACAAAAGGTCCCTGTCCTTAAAAGTTCCCGGTTCACCCTCATCAGCATTACATATTAAAAATTTTTTATCCCCATCCTTTGGAATAAAGGACCATTTTAAACCTGTTGGAAAACCAGCACCACCCCTTCCCCTTAATCCACTTTTTTTAACCTCCTCTATGACATCATCCGGGGTTATTTTATCACCTAAAACTTTTTTTAAAGGTAAAAACCCCCCTTTTTCTATGTATTCATCAATATTTTCAGCGTATTTTTTCTTAATTAAAAGGGTTTCAGATTTTTTCATTTAATTCCTTTATCTTTTCAATACTCAAATTTTTTATTGGTTTAAAATCAAATAGACCTGCAGGAGCGAAATCACACAAACCTATACATTCGCATTCCTTAAAATCAAAATTTAATCTGTCTCTATTTTCCCTTAAATATTCAAAAATTTCCTCTGCACCCTCCAGCAGGCAGGAAATATTTTTACAGATATAAAGGATTTTTTTTTCTTCCTTTTCTAAACTTAAAAAATGATAAAAGGTTAATGTTTCATAAATTATGTTTTCTTTAATTCCAAGAAATTCAGATAATTCTTTGACCCTTTCCTTTGAAATAAAACCCTCTTCATCCTGAATAAAATTTAAGATGGGAATTAAGGACAAAAAAGGGTTATTATCATAATATTCCAGAATCTCTTTAAACTTATCCTTAAATGAATCACTCAATTTTTAATTGGTGTTCGTCCCAGGTCTCTGCTGCTGTTTTTATACCCTTGAGTTTGAGTTTAAATTCATCTGGATTTGTTACATTTTCAAGGGCATCTTCAAGGGTTATAAGACCTTCTTTATAAAGTTTCATAATTGACTGGTCAAAGGTCTGCATCTTGTATTCATAGTGGCCTTCTTCAATTGCCTGAGGTATTTCCACCTGCCTTTCTTCATCCATTATGAGTTCTTTAATCCTTGGTGTATTAATAAGAATTTCAACCGCTGGGACCCTACCTGTGCCATCTGCTCTTGGTATCAGTCTCTGGGAAATAACAGCAACAAGAGTTGAAGCAAGCATGATTCTTATATGCTGATGCTGGTGGGGTGGATAAAAGGAAATAATCCTGTTTATTGTTTCTGTTGCATTTAAGGTATGAAGGGTGGACATAACAAGGTGTCCTGTATCAGCTGCTTTTATTGCAGTATCCATTGTAGCCTTATCACGAATCTCTCCTATCAGTATAACATCAGGGTCCTGTCTTAATATATACTTTAAAGCAGAAGCAAAAGAAGAGGTATCACTTCCTATTTCTCTCTGGGATATTACTGATTTTTCATCTTTAAACAAAAATTCAATCGGGTCTTCAATTGTAATTATGTGTTTAGCTCTATTCATATTTATATAGTTAATCATTGCTGCAAGTGTTGTGGATTTTCCACTGCCTGTTGTCCCTGTAACAAGAATAAGACCTCTTGGATTTAAACATATGTCTTTAATTACTGGGGGTAAATTAAGTTCTTCAAAGTTTTTTATGTTAGTTGGGATAGCCCTCATTGCAATTGCTATACTACCTCTCTGGATAAAACAGTTTACCCTGTACCTACCAAGTCCAGGGACACCTATTGCAAAGTCAAGTTCCTTTCTTGATATAAACCTTTTCTGCTGTTCCTCTGTCATTATTACCTTTACTATTTCAGTTAAATCCTTTGGAGTTAAAGGCTCCATCTTCGTTCTTATAAGTCTTCCATGAATCCTGTAAATAGGTGGAAGTCCTGCTTTTAAATGAAGGTCTGAAGCCTCTTCTTCTATCATTTTTTTAAGTAAAAACTTTAAATCAACAGCCATTTTAAGTTAATTCAATTTTAAATAATTTTTGCCCGTATTCAACGGGCTCACCGTTTTTAACCAAAATCTCCCTCACAATACCACCGACTTCAGATTCTATTTCATTCATAATTTTCATTGCCTCTATTATACATACTACTTGACCAGGTCTAATCTGTGCTCCAACTTCCACATAAGGCTCTGCATCAGGTGCTGGTGCTCTATAAAAAGTTCCAACAAGAGGTGCTGTTATAAAATAAAATTTATCCTCCCTTTCTTTAATTTCCTCCTTTTCCTTTATTTCCTTTTCTTCCAATACCTCTTTTAAAGCTTCAGTTTCTTGAATTTTTACTCTCGGTTTTTCATATTTTGTTATTTCTTCTCTTTTTAGATGAATTTTTAAAAAGGGTTTTTTTATTTCAATCTCCGTTAGCCCCTTTTTGTCCATTAATTCTATTAATTTCTCTATCTTCTGTAAATCTTTATCCCTCATGCTCTTTCAATATATTCTCCAGTTCTTGTATCCACTTTTATTTTTTCCCCAACCTTAATATAAAGGGGAACTTTAACCACAAGACCTGTTTCAAGTTTTGCAGGCTTTGAACCTCCTGAAGCAGTATCCCCCCTTACACCTGGGTCAGTTTCAATAACTTCAAGAACAACTGCACTTGGTAAAACTATTCCTACTGGTTTTTCATTAATATATTGAACTCTCACTACTTGACCTTCTTTTAGATATAAAAGATAATTTTTTATCTCTTCTTTATTTAAAACAATTTCCTCATAGGTTTCAGAGTCATAAAAAATATAATTTTCCCCCTCTGCGTAGGAAAAAGTTGCCTCTCTTTCCCTTAATTCTACTTCTTCAAAATAATCAGCCTCTCTTAATGTTTTTTCAAGAACCTGCCCTGTTTCAACATTTTTTAATTTTGTTTTTACATGAGCCTGACCTCTTCCCATCATTATATGCTGAAAATCTACCACCTGATAAAATTTTCCTTCCAACTTTATAACCATTCCACGTCTGAATTCAGGCATTTCTTCTTTTTTCTTTTTAAGGACTTGAACCCTCAATTTATTATTTTATAAAAAATAGACATTTATTTTAAATTTTTTTAAGTCTTTTTGTAAAACCGGTTAAAATTTCTATTTCACCTTTTTTATTTATAAAAACTAAATCCTCAATCCTCACTCCTCCTTTATTTTCAAGATATATACCGGGCTCTATTGTAAAAACCATACCCTTATCAATTATTTCCTTTCCCCTTGGAGAAAGTGATGGTTTTTCATGAATTTCAATTCCCACACCATGACCCAAACCGTGTCCAAATTTCTCTCCATAACCCTTTTCAGTTATATAACTTCTTGCTATATTATCCACATCCTTAACATGCATTCCTATCTTAATCTTTTGCTCAACCATAAAAAGTGCATTCAGGACAATTTCATAAATCTCTTTAAACCAGTCAGGCGGATTATTACCTATCCAGAAAGTTCTTGTCATATCTGAGTGATATCCCTTGTAAACGCTTCCCATATCAATTAGAAGTATTGAATTGTTTTTAATAGTTACATTTCTTGGTTTTGCATGGGGTAAGGCTGAGTGTTTGCCTGAAGCAACTATTGTTGGAAAAGCAATTTGAAATCCATTTTTCCTCATCTCGTACTCAATTTCTAAAGCAAGTTCAATTTCCTTTGTTTTATCAGGTTTTAAAAGTGAAAGTGCTTTTTTTAAAACTTTCTCTGAAAACTTTTGCGCCTTTCTAATTTTTTCAATTTCCTCCTCATTTTTAAAAACTCTTAGATCCAAAACAGGTGACCTGATAGGTTTTATTTTTAATTTCTTCTTCTTTAATTCTTCATATAAATCAAGGGTTAAACTTTCCTTTTCACAAAGAAGCCTTTTTTCCCCTTTTAAATAGTCAAAAATTTCATCAAATTTTTTTATAATTACAATTTTAAAAAGATTTGAGATTTCCTTTTTTGACTGTAACATATACCTGAAATCAGTGAAAAAATAGTTTTTATCTTTTGTTATAAGAACATAGCCTGAAGAGCCAGTAAAACCCGTAAGATAAAATACATTGATTAAATTATTGATAAAAAAACCATCTGCTTCTTTAACTTTTAATAAACTCTTTAAAAATTTAACTCTGTTTTTTAAGGAGGTTAATCCACTCAATGAAACTTCTGAAATTTTTTTCTGTATCTTTTTTTTCATCAATTTTCTCCTTTACAGGTTTTTCTTCTTTTTCTGTTTCAATATCTTTTTTTTCTTCTTCAAAATCCTCAAAAAGTTCTGAAACTTCTTCCGGTATTTCTATTTCTTCTTTTTCTTCAATTTCAATCTTCTTTTCTTCCTCTAATGGTTTTTTCTCTATTATCTCCTCTATTTTCTCTTCAAGAGGTTCCATCTCTTCTTTCTTCTCTTCTATTAATTCAATAAAACTTTTCTCTTCTGATTTTTCTATAACTATTTCCTCTATACTTTCAGAAGGTCTCTCAGGTTCTTTAAAAATTTCACTTAAAGGAACTTCTTCTCCTCCAATTATTAATTCCTCTTTTTCTTCTATTTTTTCTTCTTTTCCAAGTTCTTCAAAAAACTGTGAAGGGTGACCGCTCAATTTTTCCTCTTTTTCTTCAAATATCTCCTTTATTTCAAAAGTTTCAGAGGGTTTTATTATTTCTTCACCTTCCTCAAAAAAGGTTTCTTCCACTAATGTAGTCTCTTTTCCTCCTTCTAATTCAGTTTCAAACTTTTCTGTGAAATCAGTTGTTTCAATTTGAGTTTCTTTCAATATACTTTCCTCATCTATTTTTATTTTTTCCTCTTCTTCTTTTATTTCCTCCATACTTATAAATTTCTCCTTCTTTTTCTTTTCAAGAACATCCTCAACAAACTTAAAACCTTCTAATTTTTCCTCTTCAACAGCTTCTGTTTCTTTTTCAATTTCTTTTAAAATTTCTTTTGCTTCTTCCGGAATCTCAGGTAATTCTAACTCTGTCTCTAACACTTCCTTTTCTTCAAGAATATCAAGAAGAGGTTCATCAGGTGGTGTTAGAAGTTCCTCAGTCTCCAAAGTTTTTTCCTCAATTAATGGAATTTCCTCCTCCCCTATAAGAGTTTCTTCTTTTAAAAATTCCTCTTTTTCTTCCGCAATTTTCTCCTCGGTTAAAGGAATTTCTTCTTTTATCTCCATTTTCTCTTCCAAAAATTGAGGAGTTTGAGTTTTTAGTTTTTCCTCAAGTTCTTTTATTTTATCTTCAACTTCTGAGGTTAAAGGGTCAAGGTCATAAAGTTTTTTATAAAAAGTTAAGGATTCTTCTTCCCTTCCTAATTTTTCACAGGTTTCTGCTAAAAGCCTTAAAGCCATAAGATGATTCTCATCTATTTCTAAAACTCTTTTTAAACTTTCCCTTGCAAGTTCAAGTTCATTTCTTTCAAGATGAATTTTTGCCTTTATAAAATGTGCTACCTGATAATCAGGATGTATTTTAAGTCCTTCCTCAAGAACAGCGAGTGCTTCCTCATACATCTTTCTTTTTCTATAAGCATCAGCAAGTGCTGCAAAAGTTCTCGATTTTCTCCCCTCTCTTTCCCATTTATTAAAAAGCTCTTCAATTTCTTTAAATTCACCATTCATAATTAAATTTTAAATATAAAATATAAAAATTTCAAGTTAAAAGGAAAAAATTATAATAAGTAAAAATACAAGAATTAAAAGTGTTATATAAAAGGAAGGCTTCCTTTTAAAAAGTTTGAAAGTTAATCTACCTAATAAAAAGGTTAATTTTCCACTTCCTTCTACAATTAAAAGGTCTATAAAACCTCTATCAAATGTTCTTGAAATAAATTTTGAAAGAAAAATTATTACTCCATAAATAATTTTAGAAATAAAGAAGTCATAAAAATTTAAAACTTTACTGATTTTTTCCTTAAAGGAAAGGGGTTTTCTTAAATAAATCTGAAGAGCAAAATAAATACCTGTTATAGATAAAAATAAGGGGAAAAACTGGTATAAAATAGGATTTAAAAAGATAAATTCTTCCCCAAAAATTTCAAAATAAAATTTCTCAAAAATGTTAAGACCTGTTAAAATAACAAAAATTGATAAAATTAAAAGGGATATATTCATTACACCTTCAATTCTTTCATGGGTAATTACCTTTGATTCCCCTTCAAAACATAAGGTATATCCCCTAATTATATAAAAGGAAGTTAAAAAAGAACCAATTGAAGCAAGATAAAAAAGAAATAAATTTTTAAATGAGGCATTTATTATAAGTTCCTTACTTATAAATCCACCTGTTAGTGGAAAACCTGAAAGGGCAAGAGAACCTAAAAGAAAGGTATAGGAGGTAAAAGGATGAATCTTTCTCATTCCCCTTGTTTCAAAAATATCTATCTTTTTATGGATAAGATGCATTACATTTCCTGATGATAAAAATAAAAGAGATTTAAAAAAGGCGTGGGTTAAAAGGTGAAGGAAGGCAAGAAGTGGATA
Source organism: Caldifarciminota bacterium (assembly GCA_965649145.1). Lineage (GTDB taxonomy): Bacteria > Hydrothermota > Hydrothermia > Hydrothermales > JAJRUZ01 > JBCNVI01. The sequence continues at coordinate 8,915 of CBFGJR010000098.1, forward strand.
GGAGATACCGATTGCGAAAAACATATATCCAATTTGAGATATTGTAGAATAGGCTAAAATCCTCTTTAAATCTTTCTCAAAAATTGCTATTATCCCTGATAACAAAAAAGTTAAAGTGGATAGGAAAATTACTATATTTAAAATCTCTGGATAAAGATTAAATAAAGGGAAAATTTTTATAAGCAAAAAAACTCCTGCTGTAACCATTGTAGCAGCATGAATGAGTGCAGAAACGGGAGTTGGACCCTCCATTGCATCAGGTAACCATACATAAAAGGGAAACTGGGCTGATTTCCCGCAACTTGCTAAAACTGCTGAAATTAAAAGAAGGGGCATTAAAGGATTAGAATTTCCATTCTGTAATGCACTTATCTCAAAGGTATTGAATATTCTGTAATAAATTAAAAGGAATAAAATAAATCCAAAATCTGCAAATCTTGTTATAAGAAAAGCCTTTGTTCCAGCAAAAGCTGCTTCTTTTCTCCATGACTCATAGGAAATGAGTAAATAGGAACAGAGCCCAACCCCTTCCCATCCTATAAACATTAAAAGAAAATTTCCTGAATAAACTATTATAAGCATGAAAAATACGAATAAATTTAAAAAAGCAAAATATCTGTAAGGAGATTCATCCTTTTTCATGTAACCAGTTGAATAAAGGTGAATTATACCTGAAACAAGAGTGACCATTAAACCCATTAAAAAGCCCAACCTGTCAATTAAAAAAGAAAAATTTACCTCTATATCAGAAAAAGTTATAAAGGGAATGTAAAAGTATTCCTCTTCAACTCCTTTTAATTTAAAATGAAGAATAAAGGAAAGGAAAACAAAAAAGCTTGCTAAAAAGCCACTTTTCTTCGCATCCTTAATTCCCAGAACTCCTTGAAATATTGAGCCAATAAGTGGAAAAGTTATCAAAAAAACAAAAATTAACTTATAGATCATAATTATCTTCCCCCTTCTCTTTTGTCAAATTAAGTAAAATAGAAAGCCCTATTGCTGTTTCACCTGCAACAATGGCAAGTATGTATAAGAAAAAGGGAACAGATTCAACCCCCTTTTTTGTTATATTCATAACAAAAAGAAGAAGCAAGGAATTGAAAGCCACTTCTAATCCAATTAAAAAATAAATAAAACTCCTTTTGAATAAAACTATTAAAAGTGAAATGAAAAAAGTAAGAATAACCGCAAAACTTTCAAGATTCATCCCTTATAAGCAAAAATGAACCCACAATAACAACTAAAAGTAAAACTGAAACAAGTTCAAACCCTATATAATCCTTTATAAGAAAACTGCTAAGTTTTTTATTATCAAAATAAAAGATTTTTCTCTCTAAAAAATTGGAAATATTTAAGGAAAGAAAAATAATAATATAGGAGAATATAAGATAGATAAAAAAATTCAATTTTCTTTCCCTCAAAGTTTTTTCAATTTTAATTAATGGTAAAATAAAAACAAAAATTACAAGGATTGTCCCAATATAAAGAAAAATTATTAAAAGTCCAAAAAGAGGATTATTTAAATAAAAGTATAAGATTCCTGCTATAAGGGAATTCAGAAAAAAATAAAAAAGGAGGCGGGATAATTTTTTTGAAGTTAGAATCAAAAAAGCACTCAGGGGCAAAAGTAAAAATAAAATCTTCATTTTTGTGGTGTCTCCTCCTTTGGAAGGATAATAGGTGCTCCCTTTGGATCCCCTCTTCTCTCAAAAGATAGCCATGCTCTCTTTGCAGGAGTTTGAAGGGGGTCAAGTAATTCTTCCTTTGTAAGAACCATTTCTCTCCTTGAAGTACTCGCAAGTTCGAAAAACTCATCCATAACAAGAGCCTCAGTTGGGCATGCCCCTACACAGTACCCACATAAAATACATCTTCCATAATCTATCTCATATACCCTTGCGTATCTTTCAGCATGAGATACAGGGTTATCTGGGTCATTTTCCTCTGCTTCAATGTAAATGGCATCTGTTGGGCAGGCTCCGGCACAGAGCATACATCCTATACATCTTTCAAGCCCGTTCTCCCATCTCTGGAGTCTGTGTTTCCATCTTGTTCTGAAATAAAGTCCCTTTTTTTTCTCAGGATACTGAACTGTTTTCTTCTTTCTAAATAAATGTTTAAAGACCAGAACTAAGGATTTCAGCATTTCAGTTTAATTTTATTCCTCTTAATAAATTGTTTTCAAAGAAGGGATTTTCCCTTATTAGAAAAGTTTCTCTTTCTGTGAGAAGAAGGGTTCCGCTTTTTTTCAATTTTCTATTTTTAATTCTCTTTAGAACCTTTGGTTTTTCCAATAAATTTTTTTCAGGAAATTTTACTGGCATTGATATGAAAAAAATTAAAAAAAGAAATTTTAAAATTTTACCTATAAACAATTATTTTCCCCTTTTTTCTTATTTTTTTACCATTAAAAGGCTCTTTTGCCTCAAGAACAAAAAAGTAAAGTCCATTTGCAATTTTTTCATCAATTTTCCACTTTATTGAATTAAAACCCTCTGAAAAGGATAATTCAGGTGTTTCAAAAATTTTTACTCCTCTCATGGTATATATATTTAGTTTAAAAAATCCCCTTTTTGTATTTTTGAATCCTATAAACACAAAATCTGAAGCAGGATTTGGATAGGGAATAATTTCACTGATTTTAAATTCTGAAGTATCACTTACCTCAATAAATATATTTCTTGATACACTTTTTCTGTTATGGAAAAGGTCATAGGCAGAAAGAGTTAAAGTTGTTTTACCGCCGGGCAGGTTTTGAGCCTTATAATTTATAAAACCTTCATTAAAACTGTTGGGCTTATAATAAAAAAAATCATTCAATGCTTCCTTAATTGGACCAATCCTTAAAGTTATTGTATCCATTGCTAAATTTATACCACTTTCATCCTTTATCTCAATATAAAGGTTAAAGGAAGGTGAAAGAGTATCCCCATCTTTAAGTTCTCTTCCATCAACAGAAAGTTTAATTTCAGGTGGACTTAAATCAACTGTCTCTTTTTTGGAAAGTTTTGCAGGTATTGAATCCCTGTAAGAAACTTCTCCTTGAATTGAGTTATTTAGAACCATAATTCTCAATAATTTAGAGTTAATATAGGGTATACTGAAATAGAATTTACTTTCAAGATTTTTATTTTTTGATAGTCCCTGGAAGAGAAGTTTCCCCTTTCTATAAAGAGGATATAAAATATTATTATGAACATAAAGACTTTCAATTTTTGCTGTCCCTTCTATTTTCATAATGCTTATTTCAGAAATTTCTGTAAATTTAACTTTTGTTGAATCAAATTCTCCATAGAATTTGAATAAAGTATCAGAAAAGTAGGAAAAATGTAAGGTATCAGGTATATAGAGAAAAGTCCCCCTTTTTGGAGGCAATGAATAAAAAGTGGAAGGGTCTCCTAAAAAAACATAATCTTTGTTTCCAATTGTTACAAGGTAAGAGATAAAACCAAAGGTATGTATTTTATAATCTGAAAGTTTACTAAAAAAGTTATCAATAACAAATTCATTTTCACTTGGAAAAGTTAAATAGGTTGAACCAAGGGCTCCTATTCCATTTTTCATAAGCCATTTTTCACCAATTGCTCCCGAAGGTCTATCAAAATTCATTGTTTTACAGGAACCAAGAAGTATAAAGGAAGGTTTTTTGTTATAACTTATAAAATCAATATCATCAATTTTTAATAATTCTTCATGGGCAATTTGATTGGGATTTCCATGAATAAAGAAAAAGAAAAAACCTGTCCCCCTTTCAATATAGTTTAATAAATCTTTTGTAGCAGAAGGCTTCCTTTCCTGAATGTAAGGATAATCCAGCATATATAGAGCATTTTTATCAATGGAATTTTTGAGTTTGACAAGAATCCTTGTTACCTGTCTTGTATGATTTATTCCGTCAAAACTTCCTCCTGACCCTGTTGTATCATCTGCAACCCCAATTACAGTGTTTCTGAACATACTTTCAAAATTGGAAGTTTCATAAAATATAATTCTTTCAAGAAATTCATAGATTTCAGAAGTGCTTTTTGCAGGTATTCTACCTATAATCATATCAGGGTCAAAGGCACCCCCATCAAATTCAACAAAGAAGTTATCATAGGTGTAGGGAGGATTATTTATATCAACTCCATAACCCCATTCATATGGAGGAACTAAATTGAAAGTAAAAGCACCTTCATAGTTTTTATAATCGTATGTACCTTTACCTGCTAAAAGAACATAAAAGGGAGGTGGGTTGTAATTTAAATAGGTGTATTTTAAATAGTTTCTTATTGCTACCGGGTCCTTTATTCCGTATCCAAACTCTTCAAAAATATCATTTATATTCACAAATTCTATTACCGGATTTTCAATTTTTAATGTGTCAATGTAAAAGTTTTCTTTTCTGTGAATAATAAATCGGGAAAAGATATTTTTAAATTCCTTAGGACCTATCACAAGCATATCAGCACCTTTGATTTTTCCCAAATCTTTTCTTTCAAATTTTCTTATTTCTGGATGAAGTGGATTTTCAGAATACATAATCATAAAAGTATCATTTTCAATTCCTGGATTAAAGTTTATTGAGGAATTGTCAAAAGAAAAATTAGTAATATTGTACCCATTGTGAGGATTTAAAATTTTGAATAATTTCCCCCTCTTTTTAAATGTTCCCTTAAATGAAATATCTTCCCCATTTGTAGGTGAAAAAAAGAAATCAAAATTATCCTTTAAATTTTTAAGTTCAGAATTATATATAACTTCAAGGTAATCAACATTTATTGTTCCCTGAATTTTAACTTTAAAGAGCGGATTTAAATTTAAGATAGTTTTTATTTTTATCTCTTCTCCATAAGGTGCTGATGGTGGATAATAATTTTTCTGGAATATTAGATTTTTGTTCATTAAAAGTCTTAGAAGGTAAGGTGGCTGATTCACACTTTCCTTTTCCCTTACTATAAAATTAAATTTTATACTTACTGTTTCAGGAAGTGGATTAAAGAATTTTAAAAGATTAAAGCTCATAGAATCATTTTCTAAGGTTTCACCAACCCATCTTAAACCTGCTCTTGCAAGATTTATAAAATTATTTTCGTGTCTTGTAACTTTAATTCCTCTTTCAATTTTTAAGTTATTTAAGGGCGAACCATCAATTGAGCCTATAAATTTTCCAGAATCCCCCTCAAAGGAAATAAAATATATAGAGGGGTCTTGATAAGGATGGAAATAGTATTCAATTTTTCCATTATTTATTCTATAACCTGTTCCTGTAAAGGCAAAGAAAAATAAGGTATCATTTTCATCAAAAATATTTCCTTCATTCCTGTCTATAAATAGAAAAGGAACTTTTTTAGGAGTTATTTCAGCTGAGTCAGGTGAATCACTTAAGGCTTTTAACCTTGCAAAGAGTGCTATCTTTTTTATATCAAGATTTTCAGGAGAGATATTTAAGCTTTTTTTAATATCCTCATAAGTTAAATAATATATTCCGTTTTTATAAATAATGAGTTTCAACCAGAGATTTGTTTTTTCATAAAAATTGTTTGTTTTGCTCTGTAAAGGTAAAAATTCATTTTCTGTTCTTTTTATAACAGACTTTTTGTAAAAATCACTTAATCTTTTATCTTCGGGGACTTTTCTTATCTTTAACTTACTTTTACCCTTTTCCTTTAAAATAATTTCAATTTCCTTTATAACTTCTATACCTTCTTCCTTTATCCTTACAGGAAAAAGGATAAGGGAAAGTATAGGTTTATACCTTATAAAGGATAAGCCCTTATTTAAAATTAAATTTTCTGGAAAGGGGATTTTATAGTCCTTTTTTACTTCCTTTAAAGAAAGTCCATCTTCTTTTATTTCCTTTACTCTTTCAATTTCGTAATTTCCTCTTATTATTTCTCTACTTATGATTCTGTAATCCACATCGTATTCAAGCTGAGGATTTACTTCAACAGGTATTAAAAGGGAGGGTAAATCGGGATAGCCAGGTTCAAATTTTTCTACTCTTTTACCACTGAATCTTATAAGTTCTTTTAATGTTTCAGCTTTTACTATAGGTCTATAAGTTATTTTTATTTGTAAGCTGAGTAGGAGGATAAAGGTCATTCTTCAAGGGGAGTAGCTTCTTCTATTAAAAGAATCGGGATATCATCCTCAATTTTGTATTTTAATTTACAATTTTTACATATTAAACAGTTTTCCTCTTCCTTATAGATTAAATCACCTTTACATTTTGGACAAGCAATTATATCAAGGAGTTCCTTATCCAGTGCCATAATTTTCCTCCTTTTACCATTTTATTGTAAACTAAATTTAAAATGATTTACAATACTCTATATGTTTTCAATTGATGATTATAGGAGTTTTTTTAAGAATATTTTAGATTTTAAGAAAGAGAGATTTTTTTTCTTTACCTTTGATGAGCCTTTCCTTTTAGCAAAAGGTATTTTATCCCTTATGAATATGATGGAAATTAAGAAAAAGAGAGTTTTTATTGGCAGAGAGTTTAATATTAATGAAATTAAAAAGGATGAGAAAAATATATCTATTTTTAAAAGTGAGAAATTCATAAATGTGATTTACGATGCAGATGATATTAAATATAGCAAAAATTTCTTTGATTTTGAAACCGACTCTCCTTTTGTTTTTGTTTTTAACGATAGAAAAAACTTCGAAAAGAACAGAGTTTTAAGTGAAATTGAAAAGGGAATCTATGTTCATTTTCCGAGAGTTGACCTTGAGACTGCTTTTAAATGGTTAAAGAGAGAAATAAAGATGAGGGGCAAAAATATTCCTGATTCATTAATTATGTCAAAAGTAAAAGAAAAGGAAGGTGAACTTTCAAAACTCAATAATTTAGTTTATTTTATAGAACTTGGTGTAAATATTGAAGAATTTTTTAAAAAGGAAGAGAGGGAATTAAGGGGTTATGATTTCCAGGCAGTAATAAATATTGTAATTTCACTTATTAGAAAGGGTAAAATTTCTCATGAGTATATTTGGAAAGTTTATGAACCTTTGCTTTATAATAGAAGAGTAAATTATGATTTTGAACTTGAAACAAAGCAAATTTTAAGGAGGATTTATGAAAAAGGAAATAAATATTGATGAAATAAAAAAACTTGAAAAAAAGAGGAGAGAATTCATTGAGAAAATGCAGAAATTAAAGGAAAAGGAAAAGGAAACAAAGCCCCACATATTCAAGAAAGTTTTTTCAGAATATGAAGAAAAATTAAAAAAAATTGAAGAGGAACTGGAAAGAAGAAAGGGTACTATAAAGGAATATCTTGAATCCCTTTACGGAAATAGAAAGGAAGTTGAAAAAGTTAAATTGAAAATAGAGGATGAAATTGAAGAGATTAAACTGAGATATTCCATAGGTGAATATGATGAGGGAAAGTACAGAGCACTTATGGATGAAAAAAATTCAGAATTAAAAAAGATTAAAGAAAGGTTTATTACAATTGAAAAAGAAATAAATGAAATTGCTTCATTACTTAAAAAGGAAGAAAAACCTTTTGAGAAAGTTGAAGAAGAAATTGAAGTGGAACCTGAACTGGAAGAGATTAAAGAACTTGAAGGGGTGGTAGAAAATGAAATAAAAATTGCTGAAAAAACAGAGACTGAGGTGGAAGAGGAATTAATGGAAATAGAGGAAATTCTTGAGGAGGTTGAAGCTGAAGAACCCGGGGAGAAGGAAGAGTATGAGGTGAGTGTTAATGAGAAGTTGCTTGAAGATCTCGGAAAGGAGAGTAAAACAGAGGAAAGGGGGGAAGTTATATGTAAGAAGTGTGGTCATAAAAATTCTCCTGATTCCTGGTTTTGCGAAAATTGTGGAGCCGAGCTTATAATTGAACTTGAATAAAATTTTTAAGATGAGAATATATTATATTCTGATAACATTTATTTTTATTTCCTGTTACTTTTCAAGAGAGAAAGAAGACCCGCTCTTTTTATACATTGTTTATTCAAGTAAGGTGGAAAAGGGTGAATATAAAGAGGCAAAAA
>CBFGJR010000099.1:0-2881 GCA_965649145.1 Caldifarciminota bacterium
CGAATAAGAAAAATTTTATCACTCCTCCTTTTTCTTTTCTTCAACTTTCTTCTCTTCTATTTTTTCTTCGCTTATCTCAGGGAGAGGAGCTTCTTGAACAGGAATTTCTACTCCCTTCGGATGGGCTATTGTGCAAATTGTATCTTCAGGGCTTTCTAAAATTTTTATACCCTTCTCCAATTTTATGTCCTTAACATGGATACTATTACCTATATCCAAGTCCGATATATCGACTTCTATATGTCCTGGAATTTTTGAGGGTACTGTTTTTACATGTAACTGATGAATAAAGTGTTCAAGTATTCCACCAAGTTTAACTCCTTTTGCTTCTCCTTTAAGAATAACAGGGACAGGCACAGTTATTTCTTCTTTTTCATGTAATATCTGAAAATCAATATGGATTGGATACCCATAAAGGACATCCCTCTGTATTTCTTTTATAACAGAATTCACTTTTTTATTATTGAATTCTATTTCAAAAATCACAGTTTCTCCATGAATTTCATGCCAGATCTTTTCAAAATTTTTTCTTTCTATTACAAGATGAGTATTTTCCTCTTTTGCACCATAGAGTTCAACTGTTATGAATCCTTTTTTTCTCAATCTTCTTGATTCCCTTGTTCCTGTTTTTTCTCTTAATTGTGCCTTTAATTTAATTTTTTTCATTTCACCTCCTTTTTTTATACTTTTTATACAAAAAGTTCACTTATTGAAACCTCCACATGAATTCTCTTAATCGCCTCAGCAATTAAATTGGAAATATCAAGAACTTCAAGTTTTTTAAATCTTTTATGAGGCTGAATTGGTATTGTATTTGTTACAATTACTTTTTCAATAGGGGATGCTTCAAGAACTTCCTTACAATTTCCTGAAAAAAGACCATGGGTTGCACATACCCATATACTTTTTGCACCTTTTTCTTTTAGGATAGCTGCTCCATTTGCAACAGTTCTACCTGTATCAATAAGGTCATCTACAATAAGTAAATTTTTGTCTTTTACTTCACCAATTATGTTTATAACTTCAGCTAAATTGGGTGCAGGTCTCCTCTTATCAACAAGTGCAAGGGATAAATTTCCAAGTCTTTTAGCAAAGGCTCTTGCCCTGTTTGTTCCTCCAACATCGGGTGATATAACCATAAATTTATCATTTGGTAAAATTCCTAAGTAATCTCTGAAAACAGGAAAGGCATAAAGATTATCAACCGGAATGTCAAAAAATCCCTGGATCTGATCAGAATGTAAATCGCATGTTAAAACTCTATTTGCTCCTGCAGTTTGAATTAAATTTGCTACAAGTTTTGCTGAAATAGGAACTCTCGGTGCATCTTTTCTATCCTGTCTTGCATAACCAAAGTATGGAATGACTGCTGTAATTCTTTTGGCTGATGCTCTTACTGATGCATCAATTAAAAGAAGAAGTTCCATTATGTTATCAGAAGGTGGGTGTGTAGACTGGACTATGAAAACATCACACCCTCTTATATTTTCCTTAATTTGAATTCTTATCTCGCCATCAGAAAATCTTGAAACTTCAACATCGGTTGGTTCAATTCCTATGTTTTTACAGATTCTTTCGCTTAACTCAGAAGAAGCATTGCCACTTAGAATTTTTAGTTTATCCATTATCTATAAATTCTCTCTAATCTTTTTTTCAAAAAAACTTTCGTCCCTGTAACCAACTATCTTTTCTACTATTTCCCCGTTTTTATTAACTATAAAAGTAGTAGGTATGGCAACAATTCCCCCGAATTTTTTAACAACTTCTTCTGTCCCCATCATAACAGGATAATTTATTTCGTATTCCCTTGCAAAATTTTTCACAAGTTCTTCTGCATTCCCCCCTCTATCAAGAGATATCCCAAGTATTAAAAGCCCATCTTCCTTATACTTACTGTATAATTTTACAAACCCAGGAATTTCGGCTCTACAAGGAGGACACCAGGTTGCCCAGAAGTCTATTATAATAACTTTTTTCCCAATATGTTCATCAATACTAAAATTTTCTCCATTAATAGTTCTTAAAGTAAAGGATGGAACTTTATTTTTAGATGTTCCAGAACAGGAGAGAAAAAACAATAAAAATATAAGGCTATTTTTTTTCATTTTATTTACCTCCGTTTAAATTTTCTTCAATCAAAAGGAAAACCTTTTTTAAAAAAACTTCATCATCTTCCTTGAACCCTTCTTTTGAGCTTGTTCTAATTACTAACTTTCCAAACTCCTGACTGTTTCTATAAAGGGGAAACTGAATTTCAGAATGTATACTGGGAATTTTTTTGTCCTTTTTTTCCTTTTTTTCCTTTTTATTAACTGAATATAAAAGTTTTTCTTTTTTATAAATACCTATGAATGAATAGTCTTCAAAAGTTTCACTTAAAAGGTTCAAAATTTTTTCAATTTTATCCTTTTCATTTTCAGAAATTAAATTTTTTACCATTTTTAAAAAACTTTCCTGTTTGAGTTTTTTTCTATAATGCGTAAGTTCCTCTTCCCATGTAATTATTGAGTGGAAAAAAATTCTGTCTCCCTCCTCAAGTCCTCTTGTTATTTCACTTATATGGACATTTTCTGCTTTGAATTCCTGGAGAGCAAAGTTTACTGCTTCTTCAGGGTTTGAATGCTCACCACAGGTGTAAATGTCAAGAGCAACATAACCATATTCAGGCCATGTGTGAACAGAAATATGTGACTCTGAAATTACAATCACACCAGAAACACCCTGAGGAGGGAATCTGTGAAAAGATACAGCCCATATTTTAACATTAGCCTTGTGGGCTGCGTTAACTAAAATTTCCTGCATTTTTTCCACATTTCCAATTATCTGAGAGTCACAACCTGATGCTTCTACTATATAGTGTTCTCCAAGGGGCTTCATTCTT
>CBFGJR010000100.1:0-2879 GCA_965649145.1 Caldifarciminota bacterium
AAGGAAAACAAAGCAAGAATTTCGGTTTTAAAAACCCTTCATGGAGAGGTTAATTTGCCAAATTTTATGCCAGTTGCATCACAGGGTACAGTTAAAACCCTTTCTCCAAGGGATTTAAGAGAGATAGGTGTTGAAATAATAGTTTCTAATACCTATCATCTCCATTTAAGACCAGGTGAGGAATTGATTGAAAAATTTGGTGGACTCCATAAGTTTATGAGTTTTTATGGTTCAATCTTGACTGATTCTGGTGGCTTTCAGGTGTTTTCTTTATCTGATTTAAGGAGAATAAATGAAGAAGGAGTAGAGTTCAAATCACATATTGATGGTAAACGGGTTTTTTTTACACCTTATAAGGTAATTGATATACAGCTCAAACTTGGTTCAGATATTATTATGGTGCTGGATGAGTGTCCCTCTTACCCCTCTGAAAAATCTTATGCTGAAAAATCCTTATATTTAACCCTTAAATGGGCAGAAAAAAGTTTAGAGTATTTTAGAAATAAAACAAAGGATTTATTGAATAGACCATATATATTTGCAATTTCCCAGGGTTCCACATATATTGATTTAAGGAAGAGAGGGATAGAAAAACTTCTTGAATTTTTTTTTGACGGCTATGCTATTGGTGGTCTTGCAGTTGGTGAGCCAAAAGAAATTAGAGAAGAAGTGATAAAGGAAATAATAGATATGTTTCCTCTTAATAAACCCAGATACATAATGGGAGTTGGTTATCCGGAAGATATTTTTTTCTGTGTTGAACAGGGTATAGACCTTTTTGATTGTGTTTTACCAACAAGAAATGCAAGGACAGGTCTTGTTTTTACCTCTGAAGGAAAGATAAGGATAAAAAATTCAATTTACGCTGATGATGAAAATCCCTTAGACCCTGAATGTGATTGTTTTGTTTGTAAAAATTTTTCAAGAGCATATATTAGACATCTTTTTAATTCTGAAGAGTATCTTGGACTTTATCTTGCTTCCTATCATTCTGTCTATTTTTACATAAATTTAATGAGAAGAATAAGAGAAAGTATAAAGGAGGACAGGTTTTACGAATTTAAGAAAAAATTTTTTGAAAAATATAGATTAGATTGAATTTATTTATTTTTTTATTTTAAAATTTAAAAAAAAGGTTCAAATCCCTTGAAAAATTTTATATAAAAAATAAAAAAATGTTTATGATACTTTTAGTTTTTTTTATTTCTCAGATACCATACCCTGTATCACCAAAGGGTAAAACTGAAACTTCTGAATGGATTCCCTATAATTTTAAAGGTTCTGAATTTTTTAAATATGAAGTAAAAGGATTAGAAGATAAAGAAACAAAAACAGGATATGAAATAATACAAATTTCAAAATCCGGAGAAAAATATAAGATCAAAATTGAGGGAAAATATGGAGAAAGTGAGGGCTCTTTTACTACATCTGTTGAAAATAAAGAAGATATAGCAGGTGCGATAATAGGTCAATCAATTTTTAACCCTTATCTTGCACCCCTTGCTCTTGCTTTATTTTCACCTGCCTGGACTTTTTATTTCGGAATAGCAGGGATTAGTATGGAAGAAGGTTCTTACTGGAAGCAAAAAAATGAAGAAGGTGATGTGACAGAAATAGAAATAAAAGGGTCTGAAACCTATGCAGGTAAAAAGGGAAAGAAAATGATTGTTAAAGAAAATGGTAAAGAAGTATGGGTTATAGTCTGGGCGAAAGATGTACCTTTACCCCTTTATATGAAGATGGGTGAAGAAGATGAAAACTTCTATGAATTAAAACTTGTAGAGTATAAGGAGTAAAAAAGTTATTTAAGAACGGATTAATATCCGCTCATTTCCCTCTCATAGCTTTTGATTGAAATTTTATTTCTTTTCCTTATTTCTTCCTTAAACTCTTTAATTGCCTTTATTGCTTCCTCATAATCTCCTTTTGCGTTCCAGAAATAAAATTCTCTGACACCTGAAAGATAGGCTCCTTTTATCTGAGATTTTATATAATCTTTTCCAAAGGAAGGGGACCTTAAATCAAAAGCCTGGACATAAACAGAAATTTTTGTTTTTACTAAATCTCTAACTCTTATAGGTGCAAGGGCATATATTAAAAATTCCCTACCATAAAAATTTTCATTATTTCTTTCAATGTATAAAAAATTTTTCCCGAAATGGGAAGGGTATAACATAAAAGCAAACTTATCAAGATGTTTACCCATTAACTCTAAATCCTGACCTTCTCTTTTTACCTCCCCCCAGAAGCAAACAAATCCATAAGTACAGGCTACTAATTTTACATTCTTTAAACTATCTTTAACTTCTTTTAAAAAATCCTCTATTATCTTTTCTTTACTCATTTTTCCTATACCATCATAAACAATCAAATCTAAATCACCATCAGAGGGAAATCTAACATAATCAAGGTGTATTTCTTTAAATCCACTTTCTCTTAATTCCTTTAAAATGCTTATTATATAATTTCTCACTTCTCTTTTATAAGGATTTAACCAGTATGCACCATGTTTATCTTTCCATGGTTTCCCTGTATTTTTATCCAGTATAAACCAATCTGGTTTTTCCTCTTGTAAATTATATTCAACAAAACATACAAATCTTGCAATTGGCTTTAAATTATTTTCCTCTAATTTCCTGAGATATTCTCTTAGATCTTTCAAAAGGGGTCTTACAATATGAAAATCTTTTACTAATTTATTTTTAGTGTCAAAAAAAATATATCCAGATTCCTTCACATCTACAACAATTCCATTTATTATATTTTCCTTTGCATATTCAAATATTTTTTCAAGTATTTGATTCTTTGAAGCTAAATAGGCATTTAAATAAAGAGCAAAAAAAAGCGAATCAACCAAATTATTTTATCTTTAATATTTT
>CBFGJR010000101.1:0-2566 GCA_965649145.1 Caldifarciminota bacterium
AAACCTGTATCCTTTTATTTAACCGGTCAATAATATATCTCTTCCTTTTTACCTATTCTTTTCAGCTATTCTATAATCTCATTCTCTATTTGAGAATCGAGCACTATCCTTCCTTTTAATTTCCGGTTAGCATCCCACTTTCAAGTTCTGATAGATGTTTTATTCTTTTCAACATATTTGGATGGGTTGAGAGAAGTTCAAATAATTTTTCATCAAAGGAAAGTTTTACCTTTTTATTCCTTAAAGCTAAAAGCTCACTTTCATCAATATCTCCACTTAAATTAATATCTATTTCCCTTAAATCCCTTATTTCCTTTAAAGCCCTTGACGGGTCATTTAAAAAGAATGCTTTAATACCTTCGTATTGCTTCAATTCTTCTCTTCTTACTCTTGCATTTCCATAAACAAGTTTATATAAAGCAGAAGCAAGATGGGAAGGACGAGAACCGAGTTTCACAGAACCTGCATCTGCAAAGTATTCCCTTATTCTTGATGCATAAAGGATAAGTAAATTGGTAATGAAATACATTATGAAGGCAAAAAGACCAACTAAAACAAGGGGCAGATTCCCTCTTGACCTTTCATCTCTTCCTCCGTATATTCCTAAAAAGAATAAGTTTCTTGCTATAAGATAAAGAAGAAGCGGTAAGACAGAAAGAAAAGTTATAAATATTACATCCCTGTGCTTTAAATGGGAAATTTCATGACCAAGAACTGCTTTCAGTTCTTCTTTATTTAAAAGTTTTAATATTCCCCTTGTAACACATACCCTTCCATCCTTTAAGCTTCTTCCAAAAGCAAAGGCGTTTGGTATCCCCATTTCAGCAATTCCAACTTTTGGTTTTGGAATACCCGCTTTTCTTGCAAGCTCTTCAATTACTTCATGAAGCCAGGGTTCCTCATCATTCCTGACATAATGCACATTCATAACAAGTTCAACAACCTTCGGACCAATAAGATACTGAATGAATACGAGAAAGAAAGCAAGAGAGAAATAAAAGAGTAAGTTATGGATACCAAAAACATACCCGATTACTGAAATTATTCCATACAAAATTCCAAAGAAAATTATAAGAAGTAAAGTCATTTTTAATTTTAACATACCCATTTTTTCCTCCTTTTACATAATAAAAATAAAGGATAGTTATGAATTTTTCAAGAGAATAAATCCATTTTGAATTGTGTGCAGTCCAATCCCCGTAAATATAAGTATTATTCACTTTTTTAAATTCTTTTGGTAAATTTATAATACCTCCCTGTGTATGAAAATTAATTATAGTATGCTTTTTTTGTTACCTATTGAAAGTCCCCCTACTATCTTATAATTCACTTCCTAAATTTATCATTCCCCACTCTCCTTTAATAAGTTCTGCATCTATTAATTATGATTATTTAATGTTTTGTGTGGATTCAATTTTAAAGAGTTATTTTTTAAGGTTTGTCTTATAATTTAAATATGCAAATAAAGATTGGTGATGTAATTTTAGAGTGTTTAAAAGGAGATATAGTAAAGCAGGATGGTTTTACTGCAATTGTTAATGCTGCGAATGCGTGGTTAAAACCCGGTGGTGGTGTTGCAGGTGCAATACACAGAGCAGCAGGTCCATTCCTTGAAGAAGAGTGTAAGAAATATGCTCCAATTTCTCCGGGACAGGCAGTTATTACAAAGGGGTATAACCTTCCAAATAAATTTGTTATCCACACCCTTGGTCCTGTATATGGTAGGGATAAGCCGGAGGATAAGATTCTTTCAGAGTGTTATAAAAATTCCTTGAAACTTGCAGAGAAAAATAAAATTGATTCAATTGCATTTCCTGCGATATCAACAGGTTATTTTGGATTTCCTGTAAAAGAGGCTGCAGAAGTTGCCTTTAAGACAGTGCTTGAGATAATCCCCAAATTAAAGTATGTAAAAAGGATAAGATTTGTCTTATGGAGTGATGATGACCTTAAAATACATGAGAAAGTTTTATCAGAAATTATAAAGAAAGATTATGAGTGAAAAAAATTTTACCTTTGATGAAAAGGGTGAATTTATGAATTTATACAAAAAATTAGCCTCCATTGATGCTCTTAAAAAAGAGGAATTTGAAAAATTTGTGAAAAATCTTCCTGAATGTTCACCAGAAGACCTTTACAACTTGCTTGAAAAGGAAGGTTACAGGGGACAGCGGGAAGCAAGGAAAATGGTATGTGTAGCAGTTTACAGACATTTAAGAAGAATAAAGATGACCTATGAATATAAAGTTTCTCCTGAGAATTTACCTGAAAAAATAAATTACATATTTATAGGACCAACAGGGTGTGGAAAAACATATATAATGGAACTTCTCTTCGGGAAGATTTTAAAACTTCCTTATGTGATAATTGATATAACAAAATACAGTGAAACTGGATATGTTGGTGAAAATGTTATAAATATTCCCTATAAATTAATTGAGGCAGCAAGAGGAAACAAATATTTAGCGCAGATTGGGGCAATAATAATTGATGAGTTTGACAAAATAGCAGGTTCCACAAGCAATTTAAGGTTTGCTGGAGCAGGAACACAGAAAGATGTTTCAGG
>CBFGJR010000101.1:2576-2849 GCA_965649145.1 Caldifarciminota bacterium
AAATACAAGAGATATTATGTTTGTTGCACTCGGAGCTTTCAGTGGATTTAAGGAAGAATCTTTTGAAAAAAATGTCGGGTTTTTAAAGGAGTTTGATGAAAAGGGTAATGTGATTGCTTATAAGTTAAAAGGTGAGGAAGAAGATGTTTATAATTTCTTTAAATATGGTTTCTTACCAGAACTCATTGCAAGATTCCAGAGAATAATACCCTTTGAGCCCCTTGATAGAAAAACATTAAAAGAGATACTTGATTTAAAGGTGGAGAAGTTGAG
>CBFGJR010000102.1:0-2843 GCA_965649145.1 Caldifarciminota bacterium
TAATAATCCTATCAATTCCTTTAATATCACTTAATTTTTTTATCACACTGTCAGGATTTTCAATTTCTTCTCCCCCAAACTTCTGAATCAGAATATGAGGTGTTAAAGATAAAATTCTCGTCTTTATCTCGGAATGAAATCCTGTTATAACACCTGTAACAAGAATCAAAGCCATTACACCTAAAAAAATCCCTGAAATTGAAAGAAAAGCTAAAACTGAAAGCAAAAATCCACTTTTTAACCTCAAAAATCTTCTTATTAAAAATAAATAAACTCTCACTCTTTTTTTGGTCTCAAACCAGGAAATATAATAACATCCCTTATGTTAGGTTTGTCTGATAAAATCATACACAACCTATCCATTCCTATGCCAAATCCTGCTGTTGGAGGCATTCCGTAGGAAAGAGATTCAATATAATCCTCATCAAAAACATGTGCCTCTTCATCACCGAGTTCTCTGAATTCTATTTGTTTTAAAAATCTTTCTTCCTGATCTATTGGGTCGTTTAATTCGGAAAAAGCATTCACAACCTCTATCCCTGCAATGTAAAGTTCAAATCTTTCTGTAAGTCTATCTTCACCCCTTTTCTTCTTTGCAAGGGGTGAAAGTTCCTTTGGATAATCAAAAACAAAGGTAGGATTTATAAATTCTTTGGAAGAGAAAAAATCAAAAATCTTATCAAGAATTTTAGGATAATTCTTTTCCTCTATTCCAAGACCTTCTGCTACTTCCTGGAGTTTTTTTATATCAACCTCTATTGGATTAAACCCAATTTTGCTCTTTAAATATTCAAGATAATTAACTCTCTTAAATGGTCTTTCAAATGAAATTTTTTGTCCCTGATATTCAATTTCCTTACCTCCTTTAATTTCAAGAACAAGAGAAAACAGCAATTCTTCAATAAAAAGAGATAAGATTTCATAATCCCAGTAGGCAATATAACCTTCAAGAAGTGTAAATTCAGGATAGTGGCTCTTATCAATTCCTTCATTTCTGAAATCCTTTGAAAATTCATATACCCTTTCAAAACCACCTACTATTAATCTTTTAAGGTAAAGTTCATTTGAAATTCTTAAATAAAGTTCTGTATCAAGGGCATTTGAATAAGTTTTAAAGGGACGCGCAGTTGCACCACCGTATATTGGCTGTAAAATTGGAGTCTCAACTTCAATAAATTTATTCTTGTTAAGAAAATCCCTTATAAAATCAAAAATTTTGGTTCTTAATTTAAAGACTTCCCTTGAACTTAAATCAGAAATCAAATGTAAATACCTTTTTCTGTACATAAGTTCTTTATCCTGAAGCCCATGGAACTTTTCAGGCAAAGGTAAAAGTGCTTTTGTAAGCAAAATAAAATCTTTAACAAATATGGAGAGTTCCCCCTTCTGTGTTTTTCCCACTTTACCTTCAACACCTATTATATCCCCTGGGTCAATATACTTTCTAAAAATCTGATACTTCTCATTTAAAGAACTCTTTTCAAGAACAATCTGAATTTTATCGCTTTCATCTTCTATTACCGCGAAAATTAATTTACCAAAATCTCTGAAAAACTTTAATCTTCCTGCAGTTCTTACTTTTTTATCGAGGAATTCAGATTCCCTATCTCTTATTAACTTTATATCTATCTTGTCATCAAATCTGTAAGCAAAGGGTTCAATTCCCATCTCTTTTAATTTTTGAAATTTTTGAAGGCGTATTTTATACTCTTCAGGATATTTTTTGTTTTCTCTCATTTTTTCCCTCCATTAAAAGATAAGTTTTTATAAATTCTTCAATATCTCCATCAAGAACATCATCAACTTTTCCTGTTTCAAGCCCTGTTCTGTGGTCTTTTATAAGTTTATAAGGATGCAAAATATAACTCCTTATTTGATTTCCCCATCCAATATCAGTTTTTTCTTTTTCAAGTTTTTCAAGCTTCTCTTTTTGTTTCTTATCATAATATTCCTTTAACCTTGCTCTTAAAATTCTCATTGCATACATCCTATTTTGATGAAGTGACCTTTCGCTCTGACATGATACAACTATTCCTGTGGGTACATGTCTTATTCTTATAGCAGTTGATGCCTTCTGAACATGCTGACCACCAGGACCAGAGGCTCTGAAAGTCTCAATTTCAAGGTCATCTTCCTTTATCTCCACTTCTATTTCTTCTACCTCAGGATAAACAAAAACAGCTGCAAAAGAGGTGTGTCTCCTTCTTGATGCATCAAAAGGTGAAATTCTCACCAATCTATGAACACCTTTTTCAGCCTTTAAAAGTCCATAAGCATACTTACCCTCTATGAATAAGGTTGCCGATTTTACACCTGCCTCCTCTCCTGGCTGAATATCGGCTTCAACTTTAAAACCTTTTCTTTCACAAAACCTTATATACATTCTCAAAAGCATTGAAGCCCAGTCCATTGATTCTGTTCCACCTGCGCCTGGATGAATTGTTAAAATACAATTTTTATGGTCGTCAGGTTCGTCAAGTATGAGTTTTATTTCAATTTCTTCTATTTTCTTATTTAATTCTTTAACTATTTTTTCCATTTCCTTCCCAATTTCTTCACCTAAATCTTCCTCTTCCTCCTTTAATAATTCCAATTCCTCAAGTTCTTTAAATTTTTTTTCAATATCTTCTATAAATTCAAGGGTTTCCTTAATTCCATTCAACCTTTCCATAACTTCCTTTGCTTTTCTTTTATCCTGCCAGAAATTTTCTTCCGCTGATTTCCTCTCAAGTTCTTCCTTTTCCTTTTTTAGGAAATCAGCCTTGAGAAAACTTTTTAACTTCTGCCATTTTTCAAGAAGTTCAATTTTTTCCATAAAATTAATATATGATAAGACAAAAAGA
>CBFGJR010000103.1:0-2828 GCA_965649145.1 Caldifarciminota bacterium
TAATAATCTATAAAAAGAACTTGAAAAAATAAAAGTTTTAGTTTATAATAAAATTATAAATAATAAAATTTTAAAAAACAATAAGGAGGGTATTAAATGAATAAAAATTTTCAGGAGAAGCTTCAAGTTTTAAAGAAGAAGGGTCATTTTTTGACCTCTTCAAGGCTTATGGTTCTTGAATATTTAAGTGAAAGCACTTCTCATCCCACTGCCGATGAAATATACAATGCTTTAAAGGATAAACTGCCATCTTTATCAAAGGCTACTGTTTACAATACCCTTAAATTATTTATAGAACTTGGGGTAGCAAGGGAAATCAAGGTTGAAAGGGATAAATCAAGATTTGAGGCAAAAACAGATCCCCATATACATTTTACCTGTGTTAAATGTAAGAGGGTTTATGATTCGGAAAAAGAAACTGTTAAATTTCCAAAGAATATAGAAGGTCATAAGGTTATGTTTGGAGATTTATTACTATATGGGGTCTGTGTATCTTGTCAGAAAAAGGAAAATTCTTAAGAAGAATCAACAGGTTTGTTGTTTTTGTTGAGATAAATAGGAAAAAGGTAGAGGCATATCTTGCAAATTCTGGAAGATTAAAAGAGGTCTTAGTTAAAGGTGCAGAATGTTTGCTTGAGAAAGGGAAGGGCAAAATTCCATATAAGTTGATTGCAGTTAAAAAGGGTAACATATGGGTATCAGTTGATTCCCACCTTCCCAATAAATTTTTTTATGAACTTTATAAAAGTGGAGAAATTGATTTTTTAAGAAAGGCAAGATTTTTATCAAAGGAGTTTAAGGTAAATGGTGAAAGAATTGATTTTTTATTTTTAAAAAGTAAAAGAAGAATTTTTGTTGAAGTAAAATCCTGTACTCTTGTGGAAAGAAATATAGCCCTTTTCCCTGATGCTCCAACTTTAAGGGGTAAAAGGCATCTTGATTTACTATCAGAATTAAGGGAAAGGGGAAATTCTGCTTATATAATTTTTATTGTTCAGAGAAGGGATGCAAAAAGTTTTGCTCCTAATTCCTTCACTCATTTTGATTTTTCGAAGAGTTTATACAGAGCAATGAAAAAGGGGGTAAAGGTTTATCTTATTGTGGCTGATTTTAATGATAAAAAAATGGAACTGGAAAAGATTTTTATAAAAAAACTTGATATTTTTGAAGTTCTTGTAAATGAGTATCATCTTTGGAGATATCCTGAGGTTTTTGTTAATTTTAAAAAATTGAAAGATAATTCATATTATCTTGATTTCAGAGGGGAAACATGTTTTCATTGTTCTTTTGAGGAAAATTTTTTTGATTTTATTTATTTTTCAAAAGAAAGGGGTATAAATTTATCTCCTCTTCAAATTGAAAGTAATATAGGTTATTTAGTTGCAAAAGTGAGAAAAAGTTAATAAAATTAAAGATGGAAAAATTAAAAATACTCCTTGTTAATGATGATGGAATAGAAGCAGAGGGGATAAAAAGGGCTTTAAAGATTTTAAGTAAATTTGGGGAAATTTTTGTAGTTGCTCCTTCTGAGGAGAAATCAGGAACGAGTCAT
This sequence comes from Caldifarciminota bacterium, assembly GCA_965649145.1. Taxonomy (GTDB): domain Bacteria; phylum Hydrothermota; class Hydrothermia; order Hydrothermales; family JAJRUZ01; genus JBCNVI01. The sequence goes on from CBFGJR010000103.1 coordinate 1,553, forward strand.
TCAATTTCCTTAAGGAAAAATATAAAAGTTAATAAAATAAGTGAAAATTTTTATTCTGTTGATGGAACTCCTGTAGATTGTGTTTTGATAGCAATGGAGGCACTTTTGGGTGAAAAGCCTGCTCTTCTTGTTTCAGGAATAAATTATGGCTTCAATCTTGGTGAGGATACACTTTATTCAGGGACTCTTGCTGCAGCAAGGGAAGGTTATCTTTATGGTATTCCTTCAATAGCCTTTTCAGTTGGTCCTTATAATGAACCCTGTTATGAAGGTGGTGAATATTACCTTGATTTAATTTTAAAAAAAATAGTTGAGAGCAAATTTTATAAAAATAAATTTTTATTAAACATAAACTTATATGATTTAAAAATTGAGGATATAAAGGGAATTAAGGTAACCAAACTGGGAAAAAGACACTATTTAAACCCAATAGAAAAAGTGGGAGAAAATGTTTATAAAATTGGGGGAAAATTGAGGCTGATTCCAGAGGAGGGGACGGATGTTAAGGCGGTTCTTGAGCATTATGTCAGTATAACTCCTTTAACCCTTGATACAACTGATATAAATTTAATAAAAAAATTGAAAAAAATTCTTGAATAAAAAATTAGAAGAGCTTCTTGAAAGGTTTAGTAGTAGAAATGACCCTTTTTATAATTTAAGAAAAGAAATGGTAGAAAAGCAGTTAAGGGAGAGGGGGATAAGTGATGAGAAGGTATTGAATAGTTTTCTTGCAGTTCCGAGACACTTATTTGTTTCTGATAAATTGAAGTCCTTTGCTTATGATGATTCACCTTTGCCTTTATTTGAGGGTCAAACAATAAGCCAGCCTTACATGGTTGCCTTAATGGTAGAATTGCTTGAACCTGACGAAAATAAGCATATTCTTGAAATAGGGACAGGCTCAGGTTATGAGACAGCAATTTTATGCCTTCTAAATAAATTTGTTTACACAGTGGAAAGGGTAAAAGAGCTTTCAGAATATGCGAAGGGAAAAATTAAAGAAATTTCCATAGATAATGTTTATTTTCATGTGGGTGATGGTTCAGAGGGTTTGATGGATTTTGCTCCTTTTGATGGTATAATCTGTTCAGCAGCAGCCCCTGATATTCCTTCTCCTTTTATAGAGCAGTTAAATCCTGGTGGAATAATAGTTATGCCCATTGGTGATAAACTTTATCAGGACCTTGTAAAGATAAAAAAAGTTGGGGACAAATTAAAAAGAGAGTATCATGGCTCCTGTGTTTTTGTCCCTTTAATTGGAAAATATGGTTTTGAG
>CBFGJR010000104.1:0-2817 GCA_965649145.1 Caldifarciminota bacterium
ATGCAGATATTTTAGTTATTGTGACAGAAACAATGCCAAAGGAAAGTGATAGATTCTTTTATAAAGATGGAGTATGGATTTGCAATTTCTTTGAATTAAAACCACTATCTCATATATTGAGATACTTTTTAATTGAACTCAATTCCTTAAAAATTTCTCAAAAAGATAAGGGAACAAAAATGGAGATGCTCTATAACTATTTAACAAGTAGTGAATTTAAAAGCCTTTTAAGTTCAACCATAGATACATTTAAATCCCTTTATAAAGGCTACATTGATGAAAGGGAAAAGATGATGAAGATATGGAAAGAAAGGGAAAAAAATCTTCAGATGATCATAGATAATTTAGCAAATTTTGGTGGAGCAATAAGGGCAATAATAGGAGAAAAGGCGTTTGAAATAAAAGAACTTGAAAAAATGAAAAATGAAAAAAGAGAACTTCCATTCGTGAAATAGAATTAAGAAATTAAAAATTTAACCATGGAAAAAGTGATAAAAGTAAAAGATCTACATAAAATTTATAGAAGACCGATAAAAGAGAAAGGGCTTAAAGGAAGTATAAAAGAATTTTTTAAAAGAAAATATGAGGAGGTTCATGCATTAAAGGGAATAAGTTTTGAAGTATATAAAGGGGAAATACTTGGTTTTGTTGGTCCAAATGGTGCAGGGAAAACAACCTGTATGAAAATTTTATCTGGTGTTCTTTATAAAACAAAGGGTTATGTAAGTGTTCTGGGTTTTGATCCATTTAAAAGGGAAAAAGAATTTTTAAAGAAGATTACATTTGTTATGGGACTTGAAGGCTTTTTAGAGGAGATTGTCTGGGATATATCAGCAAGAGATGGCTTATACTTTATAAAAGATTTATATGAAGTTAACGACAAAATATTTAAAAACAATTTAAATGAAATGATAGAAATTCTTGATGTTAAGGATATCCTTGATGTCCCTTTAAGAAAAATCTCAAAAGGGCAGAAGATGAGGCTTGAACTCATCGCAAGTTTGATTTATAATCCAGAAATTTTGTTTTTAGATGAGCCAACGCTTGGACTTGATATTGTTTCTCAAAGAAACATAAGGGAATTCATTAAATACTATGTTGAAAAAAATAAAGCAACCTGTATTTTAACGAGCCACTATATGAAGGATGTTGAAGAATTGTCTGATAGGCTAATAGTTATAAATAAAGGAGAGATAATTTATGAGGGAACTGTAAAAGGTGCAATTGAAAAATTTTCAGGTAAAAAATTAATAAAGTTCAGTTTAAAAAATGAAGATGAAAAAGAGAAATTTAAAATTTTTTCTTTTAAAGTTGAAAAGGATGAAGAAGAGGAAGGCGTTTACAGGATTTTGATTGATAAATCTCTTTCTCTCCCAATTCTTAAAAATCTCTTCGAGAACTTTGAAATAAATGATATCACTATTGAAGAACCAGAACTTGACGAGGTATTAAGGAATGTTTTTGAAGAGGATTCGTAAATACTTAAGTGTTTTAAAAATTGGTTTCCTTGAATCCTTACAATATAAAGTAAATACATTTTTCCTTTTGTCAATTATATTTGTTCCTCCTCTCGCTTATTTTTTCCTCTGGAAATCCATTTATGCTCAAAAAGAGATTATTGGAAATTATAAATTATCTGAACTAATAACTTATTACATAATTTCCTATTTTTTCCTTCAAACAAGACCTCATGCATGGTGGGAGATAGCAACATCAATAAAAGATGGTGATTTTTCCAAATATATCATAAAACCAGTGAATCATCTCTTATTTTGTTTTTTCTTTGCTTCTGCCTATTTATTTTTATGGTGGATTTTTTCAATTCTTGCTGTTATTTTTCTCTTTTTTATTTTAAAAGATTATATAGTTTTACCTTATGGACTTTCACCATTCTTTTTATCATTTTTATTTGGAATTCTTGGTAGTGTTTTGGCTTTTATTATTGAATATATAATCAATTTACTTGCATTCTGGGTTGAAAAACCTTTTGCTTTTTTAAGAATACTTGATATGTCAATTTATTTTTTATCAGGTGCTATTATTCCTCTTGATTTACTTCCTTTTAAAAATATTTTTCTATTTTTGCCTTTTAAATACATAAGTTTTTTCCCTTCAAGAATTTTTATAAGTAAAATAAATATAAATGTTTTTAATGAACTATTTATCTTATTTTTCTGGATAGTAATTTTTTATATTATTTCCCGAGTTGTTTTTTATTCAGGAAGAAGAGTATATTCTGCTCCTGGGAGTATATGAAGGGTTTAAAAACTCTATTAAAATTTTTGTTCTTAAAATTCAAATCCCATATAGCATTTCGCACAGATACATTTTTGCAATTCCTTTTTGGTCTTTTAGATTCCTTATTTGCCTTTTTATTTTTTAATGTTATCTATTCTTATGTAGATAATATTGTTGGTTTTGGAAAAGGTGAAATATATATTTTAACAGGAACAGCATACTTACTTGATACTTTATATAGAAGTCTTTTTGGTTTTGGGATTTTTTCGCTCTCCCTACTTGTAAAAGGTGGAAGGCTTGAGAAATATTTAATAAGACCATTTAATTCAAAAATTCTTGTTGCTTTCAGAGAGCCAAGATTTGATATGCTTTATAGACTTCCTTCTTACTTTGCCCTTTTTATTTATGGATTTTATATTCTAAAAACATTTCCATCATTTTTTGACATTTTTCTTTACTTATTTTCTTTTTTATTATCTTTTTTCATTTATTTATTTTTACATTACAATATAGTCCTTTTAACTTTCTGGATAATTGAAGTTTACAACCTCTATCACATAATTTATGATTTTTATGAAT
>CBFGJR010000105.1:0-2803 GCA_965649145.1 Caldifarciminota bacterium
TTATAACTTCTGATACACTTGAAATTAAAAGGGAATATGAACATCACGGATGGGGTTTTTCTGCTTTGACATATGTATATATTGATACTTTTTTTAATGAGGGTTTTTATCTTGTATATCCTGAAAAAATAGGAAGATTTTATATAGATTCTATTCCCTATGCTGGTAATCCCTATTCTTACTCTAACATTCCAGTTCCCCTTTATTTGAAAGGAAAAAGATACAGGATTTTACTTATTACTGGAGAGGAATACGGGAAAATAAGGATTTCATTTAAAAATGCCCCTCTAACCCCTTTTGTATATAATAACTGGGCAATTTTACCTGATATTATAAAAGATTCCCTTTATGAATTTCATATAGGTTTCTGGATAATAAACCCAAGAGATAAATTTTATAAAAAATTAATTTTAGAAGGGAAAGGAGAAAACCTTGAGGGAGAGAAAAAAGAAATTGATTTTCTATTGCCCTTTGAAATTATTTACGAGGATTTAAAATTTAAAATATTGAATAAAGATTTTAAAAAAGAAACCCTTACTCTCTTTGTTAAATTAAAGGGGGATGATTTTGATACTATCACAAACTTTTATTTAGAGGTAAAATCTAAAAATGAACCCTTAAAAATTACATTTAAATCAAAAATTGATGATGGTGTTAATTATTTTGCGATAAGATATCCTAAGTTAAAAGGAAATTATAAAAAGGGAGTCATATTTTCTCTTCATGGAGCAGGTGTTGAAGCCATTGACCTTGCAAGAGCTTATAGACAAAAGGATTCTTTTTTTATCCTTTCACCTACAAACAGGAGACCCTTTGGTTTTGACTGGCAGGATTTAGGAATGCTGGATTTCCTTGAAGTTTTTAATTTTGTGAAAAGGAATTATAATATTGATACCGAGAGAATTTATCTAACAGGACACTCCATGGGAGGGCATGGCACCTATTTTATAGGTTTTCATTTTGCTGATAGATTCGCTGCAATTGTTCCTTCAGCAGGTTGGATTTCCTTCAGAACCTATGTTCCTTATTTTTTACAGGGAATAAGTTTATTTGGAAATCCTGAGCAGATAAAAATAAGGGAAAGAGTTTTATATTCAGAGGATGTTCAAAAATTTATAAGAAATGCTTTGAATGTCCCATTTTTGATAGTTCATGGTGAAGAGGATAAATCGGTTCCTGTTTTTCATTCACGATTTATGTTTTATCTTTTAAAGAGGAATAATTTAAAGGTAAAGTTATGGGAATTAAGTGATATGGAACACTGGTGGGATATTGAAGAAACAGAAGGCATTGATTGTGTTGATTCAGATACAATTATTAATTTTATTAAGAGAAATAAAAGAATTTTTCCGGATTCTTTTGAATTTCATTTTTCTGATTTGGGAATTGAAAGTTCCTTTTATTTTATAAAAATTTTAGAACCTGATAAATATTTTTATCCTGGTTTTTTAAAATTAAAAAAAAGTGGCAATAATATTTTTATAAAAACAGAAAATGTGAGTGCTTTTGAAATAAATTTATCCCATTTTGATTCAGAAAAAATTTTTATAAATATAGATGGTAGAATTTTTGAAGTAAAGGGAAAAAATAAGTTTATTTTTTTAAAAAAGAAAAACTGGGAAAGAATAAAGGAATTCAAATTAAAAATGCCCTCAAAAACTCCATCAAATCCCGGTCTTATAAAAAATATAATGAGAAATAAAATTTTGATAGTTTTTGGCACCGGTGAGAACCCCTATGAAAATTACCATCTGGCAAGAAACCTTTCTTTTTCACTCCTTGTAAGGGGGAATATGAGGGTAAAAATTTTACCTGATACCTTATTTGATAAAAAGTTATCTTGTTTTTATAATTTGATTTTCATAGGAAAGAGAGAGGAATTTAAAGGAAAAGCAAAAGAAATTTTAAATATTTTGCCCTTTAATTTATTTAAAAGTAAAAAAATTATTGATGATTTACTGATTTTTATTTATCCCCTTTATCCCTTTTCTTACAATATGGGTCTTTTTATAATTTATTCAGATATAAAGGAATTAAAGGAGGTTTTAAAACTCCCTCTTTTTGTTTCAGGTGTTGGATTTCCTGATGGTGTTTTTATTAAAAATCCTTATGATTTAAGGAGATATGGTTTTAAAGGTCTTGGTTTCTTCTTATGGAATAAAAATTATAATAATTTTGAAGAAATTGCCTTTCCTGAATAGTACTTATTAAAATTAAATATGTTTCATTCCACCACTGTCTTAGGTATTTTAAAGGATGGGAAGGCTGTAATAGGTGCTGATGGACAGGTTACTTTTGGAGAAACAGTTTTAAAACATAAGGCAAAAAAAGTTATGAAAATATATAATGGAGAAGTCCTTGTGGGATTTGCAGGTGCAGTTGCTGATGCCTACACTCTTTTTGAAAACCTTGAAAAAAATTTAAAGGAATTTAAAGGAGACCTGATGAGGGCTTCTGTTGAACTGGCAAGAAAGTGGAGAACAGATAAATTTTTAAGGAGACTTGAAGCACTAATTGCAGTTCTTAATAAAGAAAAGGCACTTATAATCACAGGTAGCGGTGAGGTTGTTGAGCCTGAATATGGAATAGTTGCAATTGGTTCTGGCGCACCTTATGCAAGAGCTGCTGCCCTTGCCCTTTTGAAACATACTGATTTAGAGCCAAAAAGAATTGTTGAAGAAGCGCTTAAAATTGCTGCTGAGATATGCATTTACACCAATGAAAATTTTACAATTTTAGAATTATGAAAGATAAAGAAGAAATAAGTTATAAAAAATTTCTTGATTTTTTTAAAAAAAGTGAG
>CBFGJR010000106.1:0-2782 GCA_965649145.1 Caldifarciminota bacterium
TTTAGGGATTATATTTTTTTACTTTACAATATAAAGGATTTTAATAAACTGAAAAAAGTTTTCTTTGAATATGAAAAAAATTTCGAGATTGATTCTAACCTTACATATCCTTTTCTTTCAGCCTGTATTTTTACAAGAGATTTTAAAAATTTTGAAAAGTATCAAAAAAAATTCAGGGAAAGATTTAAGAAAGATAAGAGCCTTTTGTATTTAATTTCTGTTTTGTATCAGGTTGTGGGTGAGTTTGATAAGGCTATATCTCTTTTAGATGAACTTATTAAAAATGATTCTCTAAACAGTAAAAAATACCTTCTTGATAAAGCAAGAATATTATCAATAAAAAAGGATTATAAATCTGCGCTTCTTATGATAAATAAATTAGAAGAAACCGAAGTTTTCCCTGATATATTAATTGAAAAGGCAATCTGTTTAGAAGGTTTAAATGATTATAAAGGGGCTTTGAAAATTTATAGAAAATTACTTTTAAGCAAGGAGGTTTTCAATAAGAATTTATTGAAAAAAGTTTTGAATTTATCAATCTTTACAGGTAATTATGAACTGGCTGATACTCTTTTAGAAGGTAAAATAGATAGTTTTTTCTATGATGTAGATTTTATCCATCAGTATGGTTTTATAAAATATATGAAAAATGAATTTAAGGAAGGTATGAAATATTTTTCAATTGCTCTCAGTCTAAATCCAAGGGATGATTTAGCCCACTATTATCTTTCAAGAATTTTCTACAGAGAAAAGTTAATGGATAAAGCTTTTTATCATATAAAAAAGGCAATAGAGATAAATCCTAAAAATTACGAGTATTACATTTATTACTCCTTTCTTTTAATAGGTGAAAGAAAGTTAAGGGAAGCGGAGGAATTGCTTAAGGAAATACCTGATAAGAAAAATGCCCCTTACTTTTATTTAATTGGGTTTCTTGAAAAAGAGAAGAAAAATTATAAAAGGGCTCTTTTCTTTTATGAAAAATCGTTAAAAATTGATTCCCTTGACCCGAGAAAATGGTTTGAAGCAGGTGCTCTTTATGAGGAAATAAATGATATAAGGAATGCTGAAAGAGCCTTCAGAAAGTCAGTTATTCTTGATAGTACTCTCTCAGAATCATATAACTACTGGGGTTATATGTTGGCAGAAAGGGGTTTAAAGCTTGATACTGCAAAATTCCTTATTGAGAAGGCGCTTAAATTTGAACCTGATAATGGTTACTATCTTGATTCAATGGGTTGGGTTTATTACATGATGGGTAAATATGATTCTGCTTTTGTGTATCTGAAAAGAGCTGTAGATTCTGTTCCTAATGATGCTGTTATTGTTGAGCATTTAGGTGATGTTTATTTAAAACTAAATCAAATTGATAAGGCTATAAATTACTGGGAGGAGGCTTTAAAACTTGAACCTGAAAACAAAAATCTCAAAAAAAAGATTGAAAAGTATAAAAATAAGGGTATTTGAAGATATTAGTCGGTGTTACCGGTAATATATCATCAGGTAAAACAAGTTTCTGCGAATTTTTAAAAGAAAAAGGTGCTTTTGTTATTGATGCAGATAAAATTGGTCATAAAATAATTGAAGAAAAAAAAGAAAAGATAAAAAAGATATTTGGTGATTATTTGGGAAGGAAAGAAATAAGAGAGATAATTTTTAAAGATAAAGAAAAAAAGAAAGAGTACGAAAACTGGATTTGGAGAGAAATAAGAAGAGAATTAAGAAATATAATAAGGGAGGGTAAAGATGGTTATTATTTTGTTGAAGGTGCCCTTATTTTTGAATCAGGTGCTGATAAATTCATGGATTTTGTTGTATACATAAAGGCAGAAGAAGAAGTTTTAATTGAAAGAGCAAAGGAAAGGGGATTTGGTGAAGATACGGTTAGAAAAATTATTGAATTTCAGAGTGAGTTAAAAGATAAAGAAAAAAAGGCAAATTTTGTTGTTGAAAATAATGGTGATATTTTTGAACTGAAAAAAAAAGCTTGGGAAGTTTTTATTAAAGTTAAAAATTTTATTCCAAGATTTTTGTGTGATTCAACCTGTATGAGGGAAGCAAAATGGTTAAGACTTTTAGGTTTTGATACTGTTTTTGCTAAATTTTTAAAAGATTTTAAAATGGGTATATATGAAGAGAAGAGATTTTTACTTACCAGGAAAAAGAAGGGTTACCTTTTCCCTGAATGGAAAATTTTTAAAGTACCTGAAGGAAAATTCAATATAAGGATGAAAAGGATAATAGATTTTTTTGAATTGAAGGACAAAATTTCTATTTTTTCAAGATGTCCCCTATGTAACAATAGTGTTGAGAAGATAGAAAAAAGTAAAGTAAAAAACAGGGTTCCTTATTATACTTATAAAAATCATGAAGAGTTTTATATATGTTTAAATTGTGATAAGGTATACTGGAAGGGTTCCCATTATTTTTATTTTGAAAATCATATAAAAAAATTACTTGAATGAAGAAATTTTTGATTTTTTTAATTTTATTTTCCTGTGCCAAAAGAGAAGTTAAAAAGTACTATATCCAGAAAAAAATTAAATTTATTGAACCTGTTTTAAGGGTTTTACTTTATGAGAGTGAGAATCCTCTTTATATTTCAGGAACAGGTATCTATTATGCGATAGATTCTAAGGGTAATAGATATAAATTTTTTGCAGATAATACTTTAAAAATAGAGAAGAATTCGGGAAATTCAGTATTATACCTTGATGGTAAAAAAACGAACCTTTTTCTTCCCCTCATTTTTTATCCAGAAGAAAATTATTTTTTAAAAGTT
>CBFGJR010000107.1:0-2766 GCA_965649145.1 Caldifarciminota bacterium
TTATACACTATTTTTTTTTCATTGTCAAGTATCAAAACCTTTTTATAATTAGTTTTCTTTTGTTTTTGAATTTCTTTATTTTTCCTTTATAATTTATTTATGAAAATAATAAATGTTCCAAAGGTTTTAAGGGAAAAATTGGGTGATGATGGAGTAGAAGCACTTCTTGAACTCATAAATCTTGCGGATGAAAAAATGAAGGAAAACATAATAGAAATTCAAACAGAGAAATATGAAAGAAGACTTACTGAGGAAATTTCAAAACTTGATAAAAGAGTTACTGAAGTTGAAGCAAAACTTGATAAAAGGATAACAGAGGAAATCTCAAAATTAAGGGTTGAAATTTCAAGAACATATGCAAATATAATAAAGTGGATGTTTATATTCTGGGTAGGTCAAATTGGTGTTATAACAGCAATTCTTTTTACTTTTTTGAAATTTATAAGATGATTAATCGCTTAAACTCTTTTAATTATCTCTGCAAGAATATCCTTTGTGCTTTCATCTATCTTTAAAAGTATTTTTTCAAGCCTTTTGTTTCCTTCATCAATCATCCTTTTTGCCCTTTCATCCTCTTTTTCAATAAGTTTATTTGTCATATAAGATAAAAGAAATGGCTCTAAAATTGCTATTATACCAAGAATTATCACAACTAATTTATAGTCTCTGTTGTCATATTTTAATAATAAAGGAAAAGATAAAAATTATTCAATATTTAAAACTTTTATAGTTTCAGTTTCTTCCCCCATTCCAGAAAATGCTATAATTTTAAGTATTTTAAGAGAGAATTTGAAATTTCAAAAATTTCTTCTGGAGTTATTTTATAAAGGCATTCATATTTATTTTCTTTTTTGTAGCATTTTCTTTTAAAACATGGTGAGCATTCTAAATTTTTATAAATATATTTTGAATTCTTACTTAAAGGACCTGTCCATATAGGTGAAGAAGAACCATATATACCAATTGATGGAATATCAAGTGCATTTGCAAGATGAAAAAGGCCTGAATCATTCCCTATAAATAATGTTGAATTTTTCATCAAATAAGAAATTTCTATTAAATTTAATTTACCAACAAAATCCACAAATTTTTCATCCCATTTTTTAAACTTTTCTCTATCCTTTTTACTTCCAAGAATCAAAACTTTAAAAGAATTCCTTTCAAAAATCTTACCAAGTTTTATATAATGCTTTTCTGGCCATTCTTTTGAAGGACCAAAAGATGCGAACGGAGCAAAAATAACATATTTTTTAAAATCAAAATGAAAATCCATTTTAGGTAAAGGGAAATTTGGTTTATATTTTTCTTCATATTTAATCCCTATGAGTTTTAAATAGGAGTTTATAATGTGTTTTTCTTTAAAATCTTTATCAATTTCAAATGATTTTGTTAAAAATATTTCTCTAAAAGAATTTTTATAACCTATTCTTTCTTTTATTCCATATAAAAATACAAAGAAGGCTGAAGAAAAAGAGTTTGGAAGGATATAGACAAGATCAAATTTTTCCTTTTTTATCTTAGGCAAAATCAAAAACAAATCTTTTTTATTTTTAAATGTAAATTTTTTAAAATCCCATACAACTTCTTTTAAGTTCTCCTTTATTAAAACATAAATTTCTCCACCTTTATATTTTTCTAAAAGGGCTTTTAAAAAACCCCTTGCAAAGATTGCATCACCAAGCCAGTTTGGGAACCTTACAAGGATATTCAAAACTTATAAAAAATTTTTAAAATACTCAAAAATGCCATCAAAAAATTTTCTACCTGTATCCCTTGAAAAAATCCCTTCTGGAAATTGATAATCTTCAAATGCCCTTTCAGGATGTGGCATAAGCCCAAGAATCTGTCCATTTTTATCACATATACCTGCAATATTATTCATTGAACCATTTGGATTTACTGGATATTCATCTTTAACATTTCCATCTTCATCACAGTATCTAAAAACAATGAGATTTTCTTTTTCAACCCTATCAATTGTTTCTTTTTTTGCAACAAATCTTCCTTCAGCATGTGCAATCGGAATTGGTGAAATTTTATCCATAAAAAGTGTAAATGGGGTCTCTCTTTCTTTTTTTATAAAAACCCATCTATCTTCAAAATTTCCTTTCTCATTTATCTCAAGACTTACCCATTCTTTCCCATCAAAAAAAGGAAGAATACCACTTCTTACAAGAACCTGAAAACCATTACATATACCAATGATTAGTTTACCATCTTCATAGAATTTTTTAAGTTCTTCAAAAAAGAATTTCTTTAAATATATTGATAAAACTTTACCTGCTTTTATATCATCACCAAAGGAAAAACCACCAGGTATAACAAATAAATGATATTTGTGAATTAATTTTGGCTCTTTAATCCCCTCTTTTAAAGGGATAATATCAGCATCAAAACCAGTTTTTAAAAGGGCATACTGAGTCTCTATTTCGCAATTTGTTCCTGGAGCAAATATTATACAAGCCCTGAATTTTTTCACCTACTCTAATTCGCCAACAAGTCTCACAAAATCCCCTAATTTAATATCCTCCCTTGTTACAGCCCTTATATAACATGTTGAAGCCTTCTTTTTTACATTTAAAACCTGCAATGTTCCAAGGAAAAGAGAGGGCACCTTTATTCCCTTAACTTCTTTTTCCCTGTATATTTCAAATAGATCACCTATTTTAACACCGTCCTCTTCACCTGCATCTATTATTACAATTTCAAATGGTTTTAATATCTCATTTTTTGAACGGGTTCTATAAACTATTTGTGCTTTAATTT
>CBFGJR010000108.1:0-2758 GCA_965649145.1 Caldifarciminota bacterium
TACTCCCTGTTTTTTTAAAGGAAGATATGTTTTACCTTTTGAAATTTTTCTTTCAAGAATTTTTCTTCCTGATATATCATAAATTTTTAATTTAAAAATTCTGTTATAGGGATTTACTAAATAAAAAGGGTTAATGGTATTTATTAAAAAGGAAATTTCTCTGTTTTCAATCCCCTCCTTTATTTTTGTCCATTTTAAAAGAACATATTCATCAGGCTCAATTCTTCTATTTAATATTTTCCATCTTGGAACCTGCCATTCAAGATTCCCCCCATCATAGGTTTTATATGTTCCAACAGCAAGGTATAAAGAATCAGGGTCAAACCCATATAAATTCCTTAAATATATTACCCCCTCCAGAATACCTGTATCAGAAGATGAAGAAAAGAATTTAAAGTTAATTGTATCATTTATTATGTTTTCAAGGGAATCAAAAAAAGATAAAAAATTATTATCATTTTCGTCAGCGAGAAAAAAGTTATAAAAACCAACACTATCTGTTTTGTTCCAGGGTGATTTTAAAAGTTTTTTATAAGGATTGAAACTTATGAAAATAAAGTGGTCGTTTGAAAACCTATCGGAAAAATCTCCGGCAGATTCTGTTGCTATGTAAAGTCTTCCTGAATCCCTGTCATAAAGTCCCCACAAATGCATAAGAGGATTTTCAGCAATAAGGGGAACACCTGGATCTAAAATTCCATCCATTACAAAATTGAATTTTCCTATAATAAAACTGTCATTTTTCCCGAGCCAGGAAATGTTGGAAAGAGAATCCCTTGCATAAACTGTATAAACAATTTTGGTTCCTTTCGGATGAGAAGGAATTGTCCCTTTATATGTGTTTAAGGTGTCAATTCTCATTAAATTTTTATAAATTGTTTGCCAGTTATTATTTGTCCAGTATAAGAAAACTGAATCAATACCTGAAGGGTCATAGGCTGAAATTTTAATTATTACCGTATCTAAATCTGAAATGTTATAAAGGGGGTTCCTTGAAAGATTATAAAGCAAAGGACCTTCAAGGTCACCTGGACCAGGAAAAGGTAAATCAGGTATTCCTTTACCTCCATAAAGATATATATCAAAGTTTCCTGAAATTCCACCTATCTCTACTTTTTCACCTGCTTCTACTTTTGAAATCAAGTTGAATTTTAATCCAATTCCTGATTTCCATAAAATAAAGGTTCCTTTTCCTGATTTTAAATTCCTGTATCCAGCATACATCCAGCCATTTGGTGAAACATCGTTTTCAAAATTCAAAGGGTAATAATTAAAGATAATTCTGTATAAATCAGGTGATAAGATAGATTTAGACCAGATTACAAATGGTGAATTGTAATTAAGTTTGATAAATTTTTGATTCTTCTTAAAACTGTATGTTTTAAGCATTCCCTGATTTTCAAAGGTTATGAAAGCAGAACCAGTATCAGAGTAAAATCCCTTAATTTTGTATAAATCGTTTTCATGCCAGGAATCCTCAGCAAATCCTGAATGACTGTAATCAGAATAATCTCCTTCTCCTCCCCAGTTTGTAAAGAAATTACCTATATAGAGAGTTCCAGAAGAATCACATAAAAAGCTCATTTTTCCGCCTCTTTTTTCAAAAACTGAGAGGAAGTAATCTGTTCCAATTACAAATTCCATAAATCCATCTCCGTCAATATCAAGGGAATCGTGAAAGATAGTTTTGGGTGATTCAAGCCAGTTTGAAGCATAAGCGAATATATTTGCTTTACCTGTATGATTCCATAGGTTTTTTCCCCAGTAAATAAGTTCTCCACCAGGCCCAGAATGCCATGCTGTTTCATATAAAAGTGAGCTGAGGGTTAGAAAACCAAGCAATTTTAATCTGTTAAAAGGTGAGTTTTTAAGATTGTTCCAGGAAAATAGCCACAAATCCTCATAATCCCCATTTATTCCGTTTAAATTCATATCAGGAGCATCTGTATCTGTTCCAAAAGCTTTTGTATTTTTAAAATCATTATACCAGTTGTCATAATTCCCACCTGTCCAGTCGTGCAATTCCTGATACGCTGAGTAATCAATATAGATTGCTGGTGGGTCGTTGTAAGGGTCAGCATCATAAATTCTATCAACCCCCCACCATTTTGCAGCCTCTGCTACATGAATTGGCTGTATCCAGGATGTATTTTTAGCCCAGGCAATATTTGCATCGTAAGAATTTGAAGGTGCCCCAGGATAACCAAAATCCCATCCTGCTACTCCTGCTGCTTTTTCCCAGTCATCCCCATATACACAGATCTGCTCCTGGTCCCATGAATTTGCTAAATCCTGAAGATGTGTGTATAACCAGGTATCAGGAATATAGTTCCATACCCAGAAGTCCCTTGCATGTTTTTGAATAAATATAACAAATATTCTGTGATTGTTCTCTATCATCTGGTGAACTTTGTGACTATTAAGACAGGGTGAATTATCGGGAAAATTATGTGAATACCATTCATGAACATTATCATCAATTAAAATGCATGGTGAAACATGTCTTCCGTAAGAATCAGTTTTTCCATAAATAGAATCTATAAGAGCCACAAGAGAGTAGGGCATTAAATTTTTACTCTTAAAAACTCTTTCAGGAATCCATATACAGGTAGGATAATCTGGCCAACCCTCCCCTTTTATCAGAGAATCATCCTGAATTTTTTTTATTAAAAAACCATACTCATTTATCTCCCTTGCTGCATAGGGCAATATATTCTGACCATAAACACTTCCAACAACATCAACAAGGGAATTTTTG
>CBFGJR010000109.1:0-9896 GCA_965649145.1 Caldifarciminota bacterium
ATAATTTTTTTTAACTCCTGACTTGAACTTTTTAAAAATTTTCTTCTCGCAGGGACAGAATAAAAAAGTTCTCTTACCTCTACTCTCGTCCCCCTTGGATGAGTACAGGGCCTCAAATACTTTTTTTCTCCTCCATCTATATAAATTTCATTTCCCTCAAAATTTGAATTAATGGAACTTTTAATGATAACTCTTGAAACCTTTGAAATGGCAAAAAGGGCTTCTCCTCTGAAACCATAGGTTGTTATCCTTTTTAAATCCTCTGTCTTTTCTATCTTACTTGATGTAAAGGGCAAAAAACAAAGAGAAAGATCCTCTTCATCCATCCCCTCACCATCATCCTTCACCTCAATTAACCTTTTGCCCCCATCCTCAACATATATTTGTATCTTCCCTGCCCCTGCATCAAGTGAATTTTCAACAAGTTCCTTCACAACTGAAGCAGGGTCTTCTATTACCTCACCTGCCCTTATTTTATAAATTAGCTCTTTTTCTAACCTCCTTATTTTCATTTAATGATTGCATATTAAAAAATCTCAAAAAGAGATTAACTCGCCGCTTCTCTCCGTAAAACTTTCACCTTTTAAAAATCCTTGGATTTATGGTTATACCAAACCCAAATCTGGGAGAAAATTTAGGAGAACCACCCAAAAAATGCTCAAGTTTTGTTAAAGCAAAATTAACAGAAAAAAGAGGATCTACATACCTTCCACCAACATTAAAATCCCTTCCATCAAAATCAACTAAAATGTGAAAATTTTTACTAACAATATAGTATGCACCCCAGAAAACTCCGAAAGTAATATCATGTTTTGTCTTACCACCTGTAAGAATATCAAAATTAAAATACTTTGACCTTGAACCATAACCTACAAATCTTCCCCTGCCAAGACCAATTGTTCCGACTATATTATAAGTAAAATGCTTTGATAGAACAAGAAACAAAGAGAGATTTTCTATATTTCTCCTAAAATCACCTCCCTTCCACTCCTCCCAGTAATAGGAATTATCGTCATTATACCCACCTTCAGGGGGATTTGAGCCTGTTGAACTTATATATTTTCTGTATGTAATATCATAAATACCCACTGCCACAGCTGGTGTAACTCCTATCTCAGGCATTATTCTGTAAACTAAATCAAGAGCATAATCTTTTAAAGTATAGACTTTTAAAGTGAAAAAGAAATTCCCCAGTGACATTGTTCCATACATATCAAAATCAAAAGGCTTTGTTGGGTCAAAAGAAACAAGGTAATTGATCTCCTTCCTTAATCCAAAATGGGTAAAAAGAGAAAACTCAGAATATGCGGGTCGTGAAGGTAATATTGCTGTAGGAATATCAATCTGAGAAAAGGAATTTTCAAATTCTGCATATAATAAAACACAAACACCCAGGATTAATATTTTTTTCATTTCTTTATTTTATTTAAAAGGGAATTGAACCTTTTTTTTATTATAAGATAAATTTTTTTATTTGTCAAGTATTATAATAATAAGGATGAAAGAAAGAATAATTTTTGAAGTTATTCCACCTCCCTTTGACTGGAATGCGGAAAAAATTTTAAATTTTTCGGAAAAAATTAAAAGAATAATGAAAGAAAACAGAATAAAGTTTTTAAACATTCCTGAAGTTGTGGACGAAAGGACAAGGGAAGGAGAAAGAAGTGTTCCCTATAAACCAAAAATTGATAATATAGAATTTTCTGAATATCTTAAAAACAGTTTCAACTTTGAACCAATAATAAACAAGATCTGTGTCAGAATAAGCAAGAAAGAATTTGAAGAATGGGTTAAAAAAGCTTACGAAAAAGGCATAAGATACATGGTTTTAGTTGGTGGGGAATCAAGTAAAATAAAGTATCCCGGTTACTCAGTTATAGAGGCTACAAAATTTATTAAAAAAAATTATCCTGATATAAAACTGGGTGGAATAACAATATTTACAAGAAATAGAGAGCCCTATCGAATTCTTGAAAAAATGAAAGCAGGGATAGAGTTTTTTGTATCCCAGATTATCTTTGAAACAAGCAATATGAAACAGGTTTTAATACATTTATGGAGACTTACAAAACTTGAAAATATAAAATTTCCTGACATTTACATTTCCTTTGCCCCTGCAAAAAGAATAAGGGATATTGAATTTATGAAATGGCTTGGAGTGGAATTTCCCACTGCTATAAATTTTTATATAACTGAAAATGAAAGAAAGGTTGAAACAAGAAGTTTTGAGGTTATTGATAGAATGCTTTACGAAATATTTGATTTTTCTTTTAAGGAAAGGTTAAACTTGGGTTTTAATGTGGAACATGTTATGTACTCAAACCTTGAACTTTCTGAAAATATAATTAAAAAGATAAAGGAAAAAATATGAAAATAATATTACATGGAAATTACCCGAGAAGTGAAAAACTCGTGGAAGCAACAAGAGATTTTGAAAGGGGAAGAATCGGGGAAGATGAGTTAAAAAAAATTTTTAAAGAAGATATATTAAATTTGCTTAACCTTCAAAAAAACTGGGATTATATTTTTCAAGGTCAATTTTATTTCCAGGACCTCCTGAGACCCTTCTCTGAACTTGTTTATGATATTGAAATTAATGGACTAAAAAGATTTTATGAAACAAATTTCTTCGTAAGAAAACTTATCTTTAAAAAATTTGAAACAAAAGAAAATAAAATTTTTTTTGAACACTACCTTCTATGTGACGGTTTATTAAATAAAAAGGAAAACCTTACATTTACTTTCCCCTTTTTACTTTTCTTCAGAGAATTCTCTGAAAATATTAAATTAGAGGAAATAGGTGAATTACTATTAAAGGTGATTGAAGAATTAAACAAATGGGAAAATAAACTTTTAATTTTTTATGAACCAACCTTTGGATGGAGAAGTTTAAATGAAGAGGAAAGGGAAATTTCCCTCTGGTTTTTAAAGGAATTGAAAAAATTTGAAAATTTAAAATTTGTTTTACATACTTTTTTCTTTGATATAAGGAGAGATTTAGATTTTATATTCTCCCTTGATTTTGATGGGTATGGATTTGATTTTTACAGCAACTCAAAGGACCTTATTTTAAAAAACTTTCCTGAAAATAAAATACTTCTCGCAGGAATTATAAATACGGATTCTACGCTGATAGAAAAAAAAGAATTTATTGATGAATTTATTGAAAAATCCATTAATTATGTAAAAGAAGAAAATATTTATGTAACCACAAACGGAGTACCTGAATTTCTTCCAAGAGAAATTATGGATAAAAAAATAATAAATTTAACTAAGGAAATTAAATGAAAATTTTAACCCATGAAATAGGTTCCCTTGCCAAACCCTCTTTCAGGGTAAAATCTTTTAGAAAAATAAAACTTTCTGATTCCGATATAGAAGAAGCGAAACTCTGGGGACATTTTCTTGAAATTGATGAAAGAAAAGAATTAATTGATATTCTTGAAAAAAGAGAAAATTTTACAGAAGAGGAAAAAGAAAAAATACTCCATTTTTCCTCCCTTTATGCTATAAGACTTCTTGAAAAAGCAGGTTTAGACCTTGTTTATGATGGAGAACAGCACAGGGTTGAAATGTATGAACATCCTGTTAAAAAAATAAGGGGATTTGAATTCAAAGGCTCAGTTAGAAGTTTTGATAACAAGTATTATAGAAAGGCTTCCTGTGCTTCAATTCCTGCTTTAATATCTCCTTATCATGATGAAGAATTTGAAAGAATAAAAAATTTAGCAAGAAAACCTGTTAAAATACCTGTAACTGGTGCTTATACAATAGTTGACTGGTCCTATGATGAATATTTTTTAAGGAATATAAAACCAGGGGAAGGTGATATAAGGGAAAAAAGAAAAAAAGCAAGAAAAGAATTTTTACTTTCAGTGGCTAAAAACTGCACTTATCCTGTTTTAAAATCCCTTTACGAAAAAGGAGCAAAATATTTGCAGATTGACGAACCAGCAGCAACCACAAAAAGGGATGAGATAGACTTATTTATATTAACAATGAAGGAATCCATAGGTGATTTAAAAGGAAAGGTATTTTTTGGAACCCATATATGTTTCTCTGATTATTCACTTTTATTTCCAAAAATTTCAGAACTTGAGGGAATTTTAAATGAAGTTCATTTTGAATATGCAAACAGGGATACAAGGGAAAAAGGGTTAAGTCCTGAAAAAAGAAGAGGTTATGAAATACTAAAAGAATTTAAGAATACAAAATTTATTGTAGGCCTTGGAACAATTGATGTCCATACTGATTTTGTTGAACCTCCTGAACTTATTAGAGATAGAATTTTATATGCCCTTGACATTATAAAGGACCCTAATAGAATTTATGTAGCACCTGATTGCGGTTTGAGAACAAGGACATGGGATATAGCCTTTAAAAAACTGAGGAACATGGTTGAAGGAACATATCTTGCAGAAAAAGAGGCAAGGATTTAGTTAGATGGATATCTTAAAAATTTATAATATTTTAAAAAAAATTGAAGAAATAAATCCCCCTTTTGTTATTGAAAATATTTTTGAAGAAAAATTAGAAAGATTAATTTCATTGAAAGAAATAGATAAAAAAAAATCGGTAAAGCTTTAAAAATTATTGAACTAATCAAAAAGGGAAAAAAACCTGAATATATTTTTAAAAAATGTAACTTTTTAGATGAGGAATTTTATATAGAAAAAAAGGTTTTAATTCCAAGGGAGGAAACATCCCTTATAGTAGATTATTTAAAAGGACTTAAAGAGAAAAATTTTAATCCTCAAGTTATTATTGACTTTGGAACAGGAACAGGAATTTTAGCAATATGGGCAAAAAGGGTTTTCCCTTTTTCTTCTGTTTTAGCAGTTGACTTTCTAAAAAAAGCCTGTAAATGTGCCTATATAAATAGTAAAAATAAAAATGTTAATATAAAAGTAATAAGGGCTAAAAGTTTAAATATTTTTAAAAAAGAAAAAATTGATTTAATAGTAGCAAATCCCCCCTATCTGTCAGAGGAAGAATATAAAAGATATGGACCCTTTAAAGGTGAATCAAAAAAATCACTTATAGGTGGGAAAAAGGGTTATGAAACTTTCTTAAAATGGTTAAAAGAAGGTTTTGAAGTTTTAAAAAAAGGGGGCATTTTTATAAGTGAAATATCAGAATTCTGGGAAAAGGATATCCTGTCAGGTTTTAAAAAATATTTAATAGAGGAGAGAAGGGATTTTTATAATAAAAAAAGAGTTTGGATTTTTAAAAAATTTTGAATTATCATTTTTAGATGCAGCTTATATCACCTTCAAGGATATACCTTTATATATCATGTCCGAGATGTTTTTATTTAGAATTAAAAAGGGGGATAAAGAGACCTTTAGAATTTTTTCCTGGGATACCATCCCTTCTTGATAAAATTTTTAAGGAAATTGCTGAAGAAATAAGAGAAAGGGACTTGCCCTCCTATTTCAAGAAGTTTGGATTAAAGGGAAAACTTAAAAAAATAAAACTTGAGGATAAGAAAATTGAAAATACTCTTTTAATTTTAAGGGGGATACCTGATGAGATTATTGAAAATGAAGAAAAAAAAATTTTACCCCTTGATTACAAAACCTCTTCAAAATTTCCTCAAAAACTCCCCCTCCCTGTTCAAATTCAGCTTGATACCTATTCTTTACTTATAAGGTTAAACAATTTTGAGACAGATGAAAAGGGATATGTTTTTTACTTTGTACCATATTATTCAAAAGAGGAAAAAAGAATAAGATGGGATGTTAAACTTTATGAATATTCTGTAAATTTAAAAAGATTAAAGAAATTTATAATTGAGATAGATAGAATTTTGAAAGAAGATAAATTGCCAGAACCCTCAAAAAATTGCCCCTTTTGTAACTACATTGAAAGTGTTAAGAATTTATAAAATTTAAAATTTTTTCTCTATCATTAAAACTAATTTTTCCTCTTTAATAGAAAGTCCAAATAAACTTGTATCCCTTTCAAATTTATAAAGATGGGCAGAGACATAGGCATCTGATATATTAAAAGCCCATAAGGAAAAGGAAAGGATAAAATTATAGGAAAATCTATATAAAGCATCCTTGTTTTTGTCAATATAAGGATAATCCCCTAATAATTCTCTCAGAAGAAAAACTTCCCCGCCGAAGAAAAATATACCTTTAATATAATTTCCAGTATAAACCTGACCAAGACCTGGTAAAATAGCACTCATCCATGCTGCTCTTACTGGATTTTTATTCTGAGTTAAGATTAAAAACAATAATAAAAATTTCATCAATAGAAAACCTCCATTAAAAAAAGGCCCTGAGAAGGTGCTATTATTAAAGAATGGGGACCATTTTCAAGAACTCTCCTGTAACCATCAAGGTCATTTCTCATAGCAAAATAAACCATCTGACCTACAAGACTTCTTACCAGTTTATTTAAAAATCTCTTTGCATAAAAATAAAGGAAAATTTTATTTCCTTTTCTTTTTGCATAACATTTTTCTATTTTCAAAAAACCGTTTCCCTCTGGTAAAGGAGAAAATGGAGAAAAATCCCTTTCAATTTCAGTGTATTTACACATTTTATAGAATAAATTATAATTAAACTTAAAATTAATTTCCCAGGAATAGAATCTTTCAATCGGCGACCTTCCAATAAGTATTGTATATCTATAGAGTTTTCCCCTGGCACTTCTTCTTGCATGAAATTTATTACTTATAACTTCCATCTCCTTCACATATACATCTCTTGGCAAAAGTGCATTCATTGCTTTTTTTAATTTTTCAGTGTCACCTTCAAATCTCTCAAAAAATATTTTTTTAGGTGCATCAAAATGAGCCACTTGACCAAGAGCATGAACACCTCTATCTGTTCTTGAAGCACCCTGAATTAAACCTTTAGCACTGACAATTTTTTTTGTAACCTCATCAAGAACACCCTGAACAGTCCTATAACCCTTTTGAATCTGCCATCCATAAAAATTTGTTCCATCATATTCCACTTTAATTTTAAACCTCATTTTTTAAATCTTTTTGCAAGAAATAAAGAAATCTCGTATAAGATAACAAGGGGAAGTGCTAAAATACTCATTGTTATAAAATCAGTTGATGGTGTAACAAGTGCAGCAAGAATAAAAATTAAAACGATAACTTCCCTTCTTTTTGATTTCAAGAATTTATAATCAAGAACATTAAGTTTAACAAGAATTAAAATTATGATAGGTAGCTCAAATAGAACACCGGTAAATATTGTAACATAAAAAAGAAAATTCACAATATCTGAAATATGCATAATTGGTAACATTACATTTCCCGCAAAGGAAAGAAGAACCCTTACACCCACAGGATAAATAACAAATATTGAAAAAAAGAAACCTGCATAGAAGAGCAATGGGGAGAATATTATAAAGGGTTTAAAGGTTTTAATTTCCTTTTCATAAAGACCTGGCTTAATAAATGACCATAATTCATAGATCAAAAATGGAATAGTTAAGAATATTCCTGATAAAAGGGAGACTTTTAATCTTACAATAAAGGCTTCCTGTGGTGAGAAAAAGTAAATTTCACCAACAGGTTTTTTTACAAAATATATAATTTTGAGAGAAAAGACAAAGGATATCAAGGTAAAGATAAATAAATAAATTATTACTCTTATAATCCTTGTCCTTAACTCTTCAAGATGCTCAACAAAGGATTCCTCCATCAGTGGGTTATTGCGTAAAGAAAGATGTTAATACCCATTTTAATTGCCTCTTCCCTTATTTCAGGAGGGTCTCCATAGGCATCAGTCCAGCCATCAGATATGTTTGAATTATAGGTATAAAAGAGGCATAACCTATCACCAATAAAAATACCGTAACCCTTTGGTGGACCTTCATAATGCTCATGAATCTTGGGAGGTCCATTTTTAAATTTATAAAATATGTTATAAATTGGATGGTCAAAGGGAACTTCTTTGAGTTCCTTTTCAGGGAAAATTTTTTTTATCTCACCTCTTACATATTTATCCATCCCGTAATCATCATCAATATAAAGGAAACCACCTGATTCAAGGTAATTTCTTAAATTTTTTGCATCAATTTCAGAAAGTTCTACTTTACCGTGCCCTGTCATAAACAAAAAGGGATAATTTCTTACTCTTCTATCACCCACATCAAGAACAACTTCTGATTCTGTCATATTTATTCCTGTCCTCTCTTCAATTTCTTTTGAAATATTTGGCAAAATTTCAGGGTCATTGTACCAGTCACCTCCACCATCGTATTTTAACCTTACAATCCTAAATTCAAGTATTGAAAATAGAATTAAAAAAAGGAGCATATATATTCTACTGCATCCTTAAAAGTTTTTGCTAAAAAGTCGGGTTTTAAAGTTGAAGGGTATCTTGTTCTTATATAAATTGTTTTCATACCGAGTTTTTTACCAAATTCAATATCACTATCCTTGTCGCCTATCATAAATTTTTTATCATATTCAAAGGGGAATTCCTTTTTCCATAATTTATAAAAATGTAATCCTGGTTTTCTGCAACTGCATCCCTCCTTTGGAAGGTGTGGACAGATGTAATATTTAAAGATTCTTACTCTTTTTAAGTATAAAAAATCATTAAGCCTTTCGTTATTTTTTATAACATCTATTATTTTATAATAACCTTTATTTATTCCAGATTGATTTGAAAAAACAAAAAAGTGAAAATTTAATTTTTTTAATTTTTCAAGACCCTCTATTACATAATCCTTCAATTTTAATTTAAAAGGGTCACCAAGAATTCCATAATCTCTATCTTCTATCAAAACTCCATCTCTATCCAGAAAAAGAAGATTTCTTTTCATAATATTTTCAATAGAAAGTTTTTCAGCTCTAAAAGAGCCTTTCCCCTGTGCGAGATTTCATTCTTTTTTTCTCTACTTATTTCAGCAAAAGTTCTCCCAAGTGGAGGATATAAAAATAAAGGGTCATAACCAAAACCTGATTTACCCCTTTCCTCATAAGTAATAAAACCTTCCACTTCTCCCTTAAATTTAAAAAAATTATTATTATCAAGGAAAAAATAAATTACACATATAAACTTTGCCCTTCTTTTCTCAAAAGGGACACCTTCAAGCATTTTTAAAAGTAATTTTCTATTTTCTTCATCAGTAGCAGAATCTGAGAATCTTTTAGAATATATTCCAGGAAGGTTATCAAGGTAATAAACTAAAAGACCCGAATCCTCACCAATTGTAGGTATTCCCGAGATTAAATATCCATATTTTGCTTTAATAAAGGCATTCTCATCAAAACTTCTTCCTTTTTCTCTGAACTCCATCTCTATATCAAGGTCCTTTAAGGTAATTATTTCAATTCCTAAATCTTTTAAAAATTTTAAATATTCCTTTCTTTTACCTTCGTTTAAAGTGGAAAGAAGGATCTTCAAAAAAAATTATCTCTTTGGCATCACCTCTGTTTCTGCAACCCAGGCATCATAGTAACCAAGGCTTCTTAACCTCATTTTCATTTTCTCAGCCTCTTCTCTTGAGAGAAAATCACCGACTCTCACCTTATAGTAAGGTGGAATATATTCTACATAAACCTTATGTTCTCCCATAAGCCTTGCTTCAGCCTCCCTTGCAAACTGTTCTGCCTTTTCTTTATTTCCCGGTTTTGAAGCATCAAGAGCTATAATCTGGACCCTGTATCCAAAAACTTTTGAAGGCGCAGGGGCAGGTGGAGGGGTTACTTCTTCGGGTTTGGGAGCAGTAACAACTTCACCTTCCTCAACAGTCTCAGGAGCGGGTGACGGGGCTGGTGTTTCCTCCTCTGTTATAACAACTGTTTCTTCCCCTTCTTTTTCTGTTGGTGAAGGTTTTTCTTCTTCTTTTTTTTCTGTTGGTGAAGGTTTTTCTTCTTCTTCTCCAATAACTACAACCTCACTTTCGGCAGGAGC